>SKGI01000107.1 GCA_007117555.1 Candidatus Izemoplasma sp.
AAGACGTTGTCTTACTTGGGGCAACCGGTTCGATTGGTACGCAGACAATGGATGTCATAGACACGTATCCGGATACTTTTCGTCTTATCGGTGCTACGGCGCATCAAAGCGGTGCCGAGCTTCTAGCACTGTGTGCCAAATTTCCGTTACAAGTGGTCGCAAGCCATGAAAAAAAGCGATCTTTGTTTGACAACTTTGCCCATCTCACTTGGTATGATGCAACGGCGCTTGATCAACTTGTTGAAGCGGTGCCTCAGTCGACGCTGATTGTCAATGCGTTAGTTGGCAGTGCTGGACTTAAGCCTACTTTGGCGGCGTTAAAACGTGGCATGACCGTCTTACTTGCGAATAAAGAAACGCTTGTCGTGGGGGGACCACTCATTCAAGCGGCACTTGAAGCAAACGGTGGACGCCTCATACCGATAGACAGCGAACATGCGGCACTTGCACATTGTTTGCGTGGGCGCCGCGTTGAAGATATTGATAAGGTGATCATCACGGCAAGTGGGGGTAGTTTCCGTGACTTATCAAAAGAACAGCTCGAAGATGTGACCGTTGACGACGCTTTAAAACATCCTAACTGGTCGATGGGTGCTAAAATCACCATTGATTCAGCAACCATGATGAACAAAGTGTTTGAAATTATTGAAGCACATTGGTTATTTGACTTACCGTATGATAAGATTGAAGCCGTGTTGCATCGCGAAAGCATCGTTCATGCGATGATTCATTATCAAGACGGGAACCTTCTTGCGCACTTAGGCCCTGCGGACATGCGCATTCCAATTTTATCAGCCTTGCAAGGTGAAGACTGTTTGCCATATCGTTCACTATTTGATATAACTAAAATTAGCACCTTACAGTTTACGCCGATTCCTGAAGGGCGCTATCCGCTTTATGATTTAGGGCTGATGGTGGCCAAAGCGGGGGGACAACACATCGCAACGATGAATGCGGCTAACGAAGTTGCCGTTGAGTTGTTTTTGTCCGGACACATCCGTTTCACCGATATTGAGAAAGTGATTGTCACAGCACTCGATTACTTTGAAAATAAACCCATCACGAATCTTGACGCGCTGCTTACGCACGACCAAGCTGTACGTGATACTTTATATGAACGTTTCCAGAAAGGTGATACCCTATGATTTTACTTGTAACTTTGAACAGTTTACTTACTGCAATTACCGGTTTTCTAGTTCCTATTCTCGCGTTTATTTTGATGCTTTCACTCGTCATTTTTATCCATGAGTTGGGTCATTTCGTCATGGCTAAACGGGCTGGCATTTTGTGTCATGAGTTCGCCATTGGTATGGGCCCAATTGTGTATAGCGTTAAAAAAGGCGAGACACGCTACAGCTTACGCGCCATTCCCATCGGTGGGTTTGTCTCGATGGCAGGTGAAGAAGTCAACGAAGAGTTCGTCAAAGTCGGTCAAACAGTTCGGCTTTTATTTGATGATGCCGGTCACGTGACACGCATCATCTTACGCAGTCGTGATGTGTTTGCTAAACCGGCCGATTCGGCGCTTGAAGTTGAAGTTGAATCACTTGATCTTAAAGGTGAAGACGGTGCACCGCTACGCATCAATGATTATGAAGTGCGTCGCGATGCGTATTATGTCATCGGGAAGCGGAGCATTCAAATTGCGCCGCATGAACGGACTTTTGAATCAAAAACGATTACCCAACGGTTTTTAGCGATTTTTGCAGGACCCTTCATGAATTTCGTTTTGGCGTTTTTCTTATTCATTCTCATTGCACTTGTTATGGGCATGCCCAATGTAGAGACCGCCGAAATCGGTAGTGTTTCTGAGGCGATGCCTGCGGATACTGTTTTAGAAGTAGGAGACGTGATTACCGCTATTGAAGGCAATCCTGTTAGTAACTGGGAAGAGATCGGTCCTTTAATGCGTGCTGAAGCAGGAAACCGCAGTGTGACCATGACTATAGAACGCAATGGGCAAACGCTTGATGTTGAACTCGCCCCATTGCTTTCTTTCATAAACCTTGGTTTTTCAAGTGACATAGACAACCCAACGCAACCGATCATTGGCAATGTGGGTGACCGAACACGTGGTTTATCAGGCGGCTTGCGCGCTGGTGACCGCGTTGTGTCGATTGATGGTGTGATGATTGCGAACTGGCAAGATATCATCGATTTAATACTTGCGAATACTGAAGGTGAGACGATGACTTGGGTCGTTGAACGTGAATCAGTGCAGCACACGTTAACACTAGAGCCACTTAGCGAATCAGTTTTAGCCAGTCAAAATGCCCCGCTCATGCAAGTGCAAGTGGGCATCGGTCCGGTCAATGAGTTTGCGCTTTTGCCAAGTTTACTGTATGGCTTTACAGGTTTATTTGGCACTATTCTAATGATTTTCGGTACGTTAGGTGCTTTATTCAGAGGGCTTGTCGGTGTGACAGATTTAGGCGGTCCTGTGGCGATTTATCAAATTACTGAACAAGTCGTTACAACCGGTGGTTTTATCGCTTTCCTTAACTGGACTGCATTGCTTAGTGTGAACTTAGGCATCATTAATCTTTTGCCGATCCCAGCACTCGATGGTGGCCGTCTTGTCTTCCTTGGGTATGAAGCTGTGGCGGGGCGCCCGGTGAATCGCAAGGTTGAAAACATCTTGCATTTTGCGATGTTTGTGATCTTAATCGGCTTTATGATTTTTATTACGTTTAACGATATATTCGGATGGTAGGTGTATTTTATGAAGCAAAGTCAACTGTTTGTACCCACGCTTAAAGAAGCTCCAAAAGATGCCGAAGTCAAAAGTCATAAACTGATGGCTCGAGCAGGTCTCATTAAACAAACTGCCGCCGGCATTTATACATACTTGCCGCTTGGTCACCGTGTCATCCGTAACATTGAAACCATCATTCGTGAAGAACACGATCGCCGCGGCTGCAGTGAACTGCTTATGCCAGCATTACAGCCACGAGACCTTTGGGAAGAATCAGGACGTTGGGGCCAGTATGGCCCAGAACTGATGCGACTCAAAGACCGTAAAGAGCGGGATTTTTGTTTAGGACCAACCCACGAAGAAGTCATTACTGCTGTTGTGCGTGATTATATCCAGTCTTATAAAAAGCTGCCTTTAGCTTTGTATCAAATTCAAACGAAATTTCGCGATGAGATGCGGCCACGCTTCGGGTTAATGCGGGGGCGCGAATTCATCATGAAAGACTTGTATACATTTAGTGAGAGCCGTGGCGATCTCGATCAATGGTATCAAACGATGAAAGAGGCTTATACGACGATTTTTAAGCGGTGTGGTCTTGAGACGAAAATTGTCTCTTCAGATACGGGGCAAATCGGCGGTGACACAGCGGATGAATTTATGGTCATGAGCGAAGTCGGTGAAGACACGATTACTTATTGTGATCAGTGCGATTATGCGGCCAATCAAGAGTTTAGTGGTCTGTCGGCAGGGAATGCCTGTCCGATGTGTGAAGGCACCATCCAAGTCGCCAAAGGCATTGAAGTAGGTAATATCTTTAAGCTCGGCACCAAATACTCAGAAAGTATGAATGCCTATTTCACTGATCGTGATGGAAACCGTCAACCCGTTATTATGGGCTGTTATGGATTAGGCATAAGCCGGACATTGATGGCTGCCGTTGAACAACATAGCACCGATGAAGGTCTCGTTTGGCCTAAAGCGTTGACACCGTTTTTAGTCCACCTCGTGCCAGTTAAGATGACCGCGGACAATGAAGACGCTATTCTATCCTTATATAATACATTATCAAAAACGTGTACAGTTTTACTTGATGATCGAGACGAACGTGCCGGGGTTAAATTTAAAGACGCAGATCTGATCGGCTTGCCCTATAGAGTCGTCATCGGTAAAGACTTTGTCACGGGTCAAGTCGAGTTGACTGATCGTACGACAGGCGAAACAAAACTGGTCCACGTGGATACGTTGCCTACGCACCTCATCCCTTAAAACAAAAAAGCGCTCGATGTGCAATCGATATGCGCTTTTTTTGTACACTTTAACATGACCCAAAACGACGCCATAAAGCGGTTTTCCGGAGACGCTTTTAAAAATCGCAAAAAAGTGGTGAAAAGGGTTGACATTAAAAACGATAAGTTATATACTCTTTATTGCGGACCGAGAAATCACCCCGTGATACCGGCCGCGAACAGAACCGATTTTCTTGTCAAAAGCTGTCGAAATGCTTGACAACGTCCCCTGAATGATGTAGTATATTAGGGCACGACAAGAAGTATGGTCTTTGAAAACTGAATAGAACAGAATTACTTTGAGTGAATACAGGAACATCAAACACCCATT
>SKGI01000110.1 GCA_007117555.1 Candidatus Izemoplasma sp.
CCATCGCGATTATCGCTATTTTAGCCGCTGTGGTTATTCCCACAGTGAGTGGCTTCATTTTCAGAGCCCAGCTCAGTGCAGATCGCACAGAAGTCGCCGCCATCAACAACGCCCTAATCGCTTACGAAATCGATGATTCGCTCTCACGTCCAACGAACTTATTTGAAGCACAGGCTTTAATAAACACACTGACCGATGGGCAATTTCGTGAGGCCCCACGCACCAGTAGACGCGGTTATTATTATTGGTTTGACTTAGAAGCGAACCGCTTGAAGTTATTTGATGTTGAAGGTTTAATAAGTTATTACGCAGAAAACCCTGCATCCGGTAATACTCAAAATATGTCAACATCTATCTTAACACCGCTTACCAACCAACCTTCCTTTTCCGCAGACAGTTTTGGTGAGACGATTGCATCGCGTCCTGAAGGGTTCTTATTCACCCCCAAGCGCCCTGTCATCTTGATTCAAACAGTCGGTTCACCCTTAGCCAGCGCACTTGATCGTTTCTACCGTGTCGAAACACTTGAAGATTATCAAAATCTTTATACCGCTTTGAACCACCGTGCTTTATCTCCGCTAGCGGCTCAACACTTGAACGATTTATTCGATGCCACAGTCTTCGTAACTGAAAACGGCATGTTCCGCAATCATGATGTGCCTGCACAACATGTCGTATTTGCGGATGGTGTCTCAAGCATGCAACACTATGTCATGGATGTTGAAGGGTCTACTCAACCACTGAGTCCAACAAACCCACTTGTCACGTTAACACGCGATCTCCATGTTCCTAATTCAATCAACCATATTCCGACTCATGCTTTAAGCGTCGCGAATACAAACAGTTCTTACCAAATTGTCTTCAACCGTTCTTTAGATGCAATTGCTGAGATCGTTGAAGCAGGATTTACGAACCATACCTTCCGTGGATTATCCCAAAGCTACCGTCTCTTAGTTGACGAAGAAACCGGAAAATCTGATAACATCGCCTTATCACACCGAAATGAACCCCTACTTGAAACCCCGCTTTTTAGCCAACCTGAAACACTATCACAAAGCTTGCACTATGTGTTCGATGAATCCTTTCAAGCCTTAAATTTCCATAGTACCCACCGGCAACACTGGAACACAAGTGCTGAAGGTTTAATAGGCCGGCACGGTTTATTTCTCTTCGATAACCACAGCCGTGACTATTCAGTGACTGTTCAGGCAACGCTCTCTGAAGGCCCAACCGGCGGATTTGGTGTGCTCATTGAAACCGCACTTGATGGCAATGATGATACTGGCCTTGCAGTACAATTTGATCGTGGTTTAAGAGGCGTTGCTATTCGGACACGTGCGGATGGTCGCGAGTCTCACCATCCAATCGCGCTTGTTGAACACCAAGACAATCCGCTCATTCCTGATAGCCGCCGTGATACATGGTGGACTGAAACAGTTGAAATGCGTCTTGATGTACGTACCTTCGATGCAGCCAACCAACGCATGGCACTTGATGTTTACATCAATGATGTGTTAGTCATTGAAGATTTCATCTTTGAAACGACCATTGAAGAAGCCACTGAAAACCACGTTGCGCTCAGAGCTTGGACGTTAAATACTTACTTTCACAGCTTAACCATTGACCAATCTATTAAACTGGTAGATTGATGATGCACCCCGCACCCCATGTTTGATTGCCTCTCCGCATAGACACCGATTGGGGAAGCGGCCTAAAAAAAGCACCTGTTTTCCGGATGATCGGGAAACAGGTGCTTTTGTGTTTAAGCTAAACGATCGTGCAAACGATTAATCTTCTCTAAAAAATACGTTGTAATCGCCTGATCATCAAGCCCTTGGTCAAGCAAAGGCTGCACGCGCTCTGCCTTACCAATTAGTACGGTGTGGCGCTTTTTATGGTAGTACACAGGGTAAATCGGTACATCAAGTTGATGACGACGAACCATGTGACGATGTAAGACGACAAAACCGCGATATAAGCCTACAAGCCGGTCGTGATAGCCACTTTCAGAGTCTTCGGGGAAAATAATCACCCCTTTATAAGCTTTGAGCGCTTTAGCACTTTGTCTAAATGTTTTAAGCAGCCGTAAATCAGGATACGTAGGAATGAGTTTTGCGGCATGATAGACAATTGGTGAAAACAACGCCACAAACGAAGCTAATACAAACGACTTAAACCGGCCAAAGTGCATTTTTTCACGATACGTCGTTTGATACATAAACCACCAACGGCTTTTGTATCCCTCAGTCATTTCATAAGTGCCCCAAGGCACTAAAAAAGTTGGGAAGTAAAGCCCGTGTACTAATGGGCCCGACAAACCACTGTGGTTGGATATAAAAATCGCTTGTGGATTCAGTGTTTCATTATCATTGATAAACTTAGGTGTGCGTCTAAGCAAACGCCAAGCCCCAAACAATAACCGGTACGGCCATGCTCTTTTATACGTTGGATACGATTTGTGCATAAAAATCCCCCTTGATGTCTTGCACACAAGTCATGTTCTATTATACACCAAAATCGCGAAACCGCTTGCAATGACGATGGTTAACATGATGTGAAAGTTAATGGCATAGCCTTGTAAGTTAACGCCGGTTCTTGACACGAGAAGGCAGTTTGGTTAATCTAAAGGTGTGAAAGGATGTGCGTATTATGCGAAAAATCTTCTTTATCACAATCTTATCAATCCTAGCTTTTTTGACTGTGGCGTGTGATGTTCAACCGACTACTACCGAAAACCCAATCGATGCTGAACCGTTGCTTGTTGTGAGTAGCCCCGCAAGGCCATTGCTCTTGCAAGATGCGACGTTTACAACGTATGATGATTTTGCGACCTTTTTAAATCATTACCACACGAAGTTTCCCGATGCACAAGATGCCTTAAGTCTTTTCGTTGAAACCTTCGATCGGACTTTCTTTGAGACGCATGGCTTGCGTTTAACCCAATTGATTGAGCAACGCGGTATCGATCTCACTGTCACCCATGCCAAACAAGACGGTGATACCGCAGCCTTAACGGTGCAACATCGATTACCTATTATGTATCCAACATCATCTTATTTTGAACGGCATTATGTGGCGGTCGCCTTTGAAAAAACACGACCCATTACAGAGCTTGTCTTCTACCATGATGTCGAAACCGCAAATACGGAACCTGTCCCGCATTATCTTTTCCCTGCGGGCTACACCGAAGACGGCACTTTTTGGGAACTGATGCCCATCGATGACTATGAAACCTTGCGCATCGTCTACGAGAACATGAAACAACACTTTCCTGACCGGGCACACTGTTCCTTTAATTACAAACACGATTGTGTCATGAATGGACACCATAGCTTCCATGATTTGATTGAAACGTATGATGAAGACTTCTTTACCGATGCATTTCTATTGTTCTTACCGATGATGGAAAACTCTGGTTCAAACCGGCATACACTCGATGATCTGACATTTGAGGATGCACAACTCACCGTCCACGTGACACGACACATCCCGGAAATAGGTACGATGGACATGAAGAACTGGTTGATGATTATCGAAATCGACCGTACTGAACCAATCGATACGTTTGAACTTATTACCCAGTCCAACCGGTACAACCAAGTCCCTTAATACCCTCTCTTATAATCACCCCCGTCTTCAACAATGAAGACGGGGGTGGTTTTTTATTGTGGATCGTTTAACCAAGGGGCCGCAATCGTCGCATACTGACGCATCGCGCTATCACCTTGCCTGTCAAGGTGTTGCAAAAGCACTTTAAGACGCGGATTTTCAGCAATCACAGTGCGGTGATCACGCAAGAAAAGATAAAAGAGCGCATTCCAAAGTGTTTGCCAGTCTCCTGAGGGCTTGTAACCCATTTTGTCTAAGTAGTTAGCCCCACTAAAATACGGTTTCGTCGTAAGCAGTGGCCCAGACGCAAACTGACTCATCCCATAAACATTCGGCACCATCACCCAATCATACGCATCGATAAACATCGTCATGAAATAGCGATGAATCGCATTAGGGTCAGTTCGCACCAACAACATAAAATTACCTAAAACCATTAACCGTTCGATATGATGTGCATACGCTGTACGCGCAACTTTTTCAATCACATAATCGAGCGCATCGACGCCCACCCCTTCACCATAAAACCCTCGATGAAGCGGACGCGTTTGATTCAAGTAGTTTTGTTTGCGCATCCAATCGCCTTTTAAAACATACATCGCACGCATAAACTCTCGCCAACCCACAATTTGCCGGATGAACCCTTCTTTTGAGGCCAGAGGCACTTGCGCTTTTA
>SKGI01000029.1 GCA_007117555.1 Candidatus Izemoplasma sp.
AGAAATACTCGATACATTATCCACGATGTCACCTGGAGCCAAACCCCTTGCGCGGGCCCCACTTGCTATTTGCCCACTCATTCGACCGGATATGCCCGCCCCTAAAATGGTCCAACAAGATTTAGCCGCCGCCACGCAAAACATTTTGCTTGAAGCGGTGCGCCAACAACTCGGGGCGGTCTGGATTGGTGTCTGTCCACACGACGACCGGATGGCTTTCGTCTCCGAACATGTCAAGATACCTAAAAATCATCAGCCGTTTTGCTTAATTGCGCTTGGTCACCCCAATGAACCGACAACGGTAAAAGATTTCCGGTTTGATCCAGACCGAATCACGGTGCTTGACTGATGCCGGAATTACCTGAAGTTGAAACCGTCCGCCGAACACTGCTTGAACCGATTGTCGGTCAAACATTGATTGGTGTCGACGTCTTTTATGCTAAGATGATTCGCCCACTCGATGCAGAGAGCTTTTCAAAAATACTGATCGGTCAAACGATTCATGCGATTGACCGTTTAGGTAAATACTTAATCTTTAAACTAGAGGATGTGAACTTGCTCGTTCATCTTCGGATGGAAGGCAAGTTTTTCATCAAACCAAGTGATGCTTTACCCGACACGCATGAACATATCGCCTTTTACTTTGCATCAGGCGCATCCCTTAGATACCACGATGTGCGTAAGTTTGGCACGATGACATTGCGTTCAGAAACGTCTTTATATGACACCCCACCCCTTTCTCGACTTGGCCTTGAAGTCACCCATCCAACTGTCAATGCCGGTTGGCTGCACAAGCGGTTAAATACACGTCGTGCGATTAAAGTGGCGTTATTAGATCAAACGATCTTACTTGGGCTTGGCAACATTTATGTCGATGAGACACTTTTTTGTGCTAAAATAAATCCAAACACCCAAGCGAATATGTTGACATTAACCCAATGCGAAACACTGATCAATTGTGCTAAACGCATTCTCGATAAAGCCATTGCCCTTGGTGGCACCTCAATTCGCACGTACTTAAATAGTTTAGGTATTAGCGGGAAGTTTCAAAACAAACTGACCGTTCATCTACGACAAGGCGAACCATGCTTGAACTGTCAGACGAGCCTTGTCAAAACGAAAGTGGGGGGACGCGGGACGTATTACTGTCCAACGTGTCAACCGTTCAACACGGAAGGAGTATCCACCATGAGTACCATTATCGGCCTAACCGGCGGGATTGCGACGGGCAAATCGACTGTGAGTGCCATGTTTAAAGACATGGGCATTCCTGTCATCGACACCGATGCGATTGCCCATGATGCGTTAAGTCCCAATGCTGAAACGTATCGAATTTTAATCGATACACTTAGTGAAGCGATTCTTGCGCCGGATAAGACCATCAATCGTAATACGCTAGGAAAAATGCTTTTTAACGATCCGGTCGTCCGCAAACAAGTCAACGAAATCATTCATCCGTATGTGCGTCAAGTCGTCGATACAGAACTGACACGCCTCAAAGCGTTAAACCACCCATTTATTGTTGTAGATGTGCCTTTATTATTTGAAACGAACTTTCACACGATATGTGACGTTACCGTCTTCGTCTACGCAAAACAATACCAACAAATAGAACGTATGATGGCGCGCGATCACATCGATGAAGCGTATGCTAAACAAAAGTTAAAAGCTCAGTTACCGCTCTCAAAAAAACGAACACTTGCGGATTATGTCATCGATAATTCTCAAAGTATTATCCAAACAAAAAAAGCATTCCAAAAGTTAATGGCGTCACTGCGAAAGGAAGATGAAGATGGGTATTAGAACCTTTTTTGAAACCATTGCCGAAACACGCGAAAAGCATCCGCAAGAATCGATGAAAACCCATTATTTTCGTCATCGATATGGGGTCGTTAAAGACACGTTAATCGCCTATGCAAAATCGGCAGGTTATACGGTTAAACATGTCAATGATACCCATGGTGAACTGTATCTCGAACAAAAAAACCACTACGTGATTGCGACGATTACACAAATCAATCCCGTTGAAACCGGACTTGACTTAAAAATTGGGTTTGAAAGTTTGATCGGCTTTAATCGTCCCCGTAAAACGATTGCGGCGATTTTCGATCACATGAAACATTCATTGACTTTTAAAGGCACGGGATTAAACGCATAGAGAGGGGCATTTTGATGGATCCGCACTTTCCTTGTAAAGTTATCGCAGCGCGTAACTTAGACCATGATCATCGCCATGTACTCAGTTTGCTTTACATGCCACTCATCGGCATTGAGGCATTCGCTTTGTATATGGCGCTTTATAGTGTGGTTGACCGGGCCAAGCTAAGATCTGTCGCTTACCCCCATGCTTTTTTCTATGATTTGTTAAATATATCTCATAACCGTTTTGAAACCGCGCGCACCCGTCTAGAAGCGTCTGGTTTACTCGAGACGTATCAAAGCGATGATGAGCGACTTTACGAACTGCTTTTGCCTTTAACCGCAGAACGATTTGTTAAAGACGCCCCCTTTGCGCCTTACTTAAACAAACATCTTGGTGATTCACGTTATGATGACGTCCTATCGCTTTTTAAACTGACCCGCCCAAGTGTCAAAAAATACCGGGCACTCACCGCTGCATTTAGTGATGTGTTTGGTCCGGCTTATCCACCTGAAAAAACACCTAAACAACGCTTTGTCGATACACATACTCAAGCCGCACCGCGCATCGAACATCCTTTTGATGTAGACGTGTTGCTAGACAGTTTACCCGAAACACTGATTCACCCAAGCACACGCACACAAGCTGTTCTGGAACGTCTAAAAACTGTTTCGTATGTGTATCAACTAGATGAAATAACGCTCAAAGAGCTCATTATCCAGTCACTTCAGCCTGACAAACGGATTGATTTTGAACAACTGACGCAAAAAGCACTGAAAAAAGTACAAGGCCGAAAAACGCGGACGATTGCTAAAAAAACGTCTCCGTATGATTTAGACTATTTCCAAAACACCGATCCCATCACCCTACTTGAAGATTTAACCGGTATGGCCGTACCGAAGGCAGATTTGAAAATCATCGAAGAACTGATGACACGCAGTACCGTGAAACTTGAAGTGCTCAACGTGTTAATCGGCTATGTCTTGCGTGAACTCGACCAACGGGTTCCAGCTTACAATTACTTTGAGAAAGTATTGGCAGAATGGCGCCGCAATGGTGTTGAAGATGCAGAAAGCGCCATCAGCCATATCCAGAAAAAACTGCATCAAAAAAAGACCCCCAAACCAACCGCTCAAAAAGGTCGTCGTCAAGCCAAACGGTTACCAGAAGATATTCAAGTTGATTGGTTTGATGCGTACCTTAAACAGTTGGAGGAGGAAGATTCCTAATGAAAAAATACCCTTTTGAGCGTCACCCTGACCTCGTCGATGACTTAACAGAAGAGTTAACTAACGATCCCAGCTTAAAACGCTTCTTCATTGAACATGATATCCCTAACCAACAAATCGTTGAACAACTTAATGACTTGATTACGTATCGACATGAACGCCCGTTGTGCGAAGATTGTCCAGGTCTAGAGGCATGCAAACAAGATACGATTGGGCATCAACCTGTGCTTGAATATCGCAATCAACGCATTGTCCTCAGTTATCAAGCGTGTTCATATCTTGAAAGCTATACAAGACAACGGCAACACAAAGCAAGAATCTCAGCACTTTACATGCCCAAAATGATTGAAAAAGCCTCACTTAGCGATTATCATTTCACACGTGATGGACGTCAAGCGCTTTACAATCAAATTATGAGTATTTTTGCTAAATTCAAAGTAGGCGAACCTGTCAAGGGACTTTACTTGAGCGGGGGTTATCAAATTGGTAAAACGTATACACTCGCCGCGATGGCCAATCATTTCGCCAGCCTTAAACATGAAGTTGTCATTGCATATTATCCCGATCTCGTTCGCGAAATGAAGTCTGCGATCTCAAAAGGGACACTTGAGTCCTCGATTGAACGACTGAAGCAAGTTGATGTACTCATGCTTGATGATATTGGTGGCGAAGCGGTCTCACAGTGGGTACGCGATGAAGTGTTAGGCCCTATTTTACAACACCGCCTACTCGATCAAAAAATTACCTGTTTCACATCGAACGTTCGACTGAAAGAACTGCCTAAGCATATGACAGAAACCGATCAACAAGCCGAACGTCTTAAAGCGTACCGAATCTTTGAACGCATCCGCGCGATGTGCGATGAAGTGATTATGCGATAAAAAAACAGCCGCTTAAACGGAAATTAATG
>SKGI01000138.1 GCA_007117555.1 Candidatus Izemoplasma sp.
AAGTATGACGAGTGTGTTGTTTTTGATCACTTGGCAAGAAACGCCCCATATCATGCGTGAAACCGTGTTGCTGGCGGCATGTCTTGCCGTGATCCATGGTGCGCTGCTTATTTTGGTGCCCATTGGGGCGATGCACATCAGTTACGTTGTGACGGCTTCAGTACTTGCGATTACGTTACTCACCCTTGAGCATCACGGTGAACCACGCTATGGGAAAACGGTCAAAGGTCAACGCACTGCCAACGTTGCGACAATTTTACTCTTCATCGCTGTGCTTGGTTTTGTGGTGACAGGTCGTGTTCGCACGATGACCTGGTTTCATGCAGAGCTCAATGTAATCGAAACGGTGACCTTGCCGATTATTGAACCAGAAAGACCAGGAATCGACCGGCACCCACGGATGGTCGTTTTCGATGGTGCGCGGATGATCATGGTCGAACATGAACTCATCGCGCACCAAGTCATCGCATCGTTCATTCAGGTTTACGACCGTTCAGGGACGCATCTAAAGACGGTGCCCTATCCTGAAATCGGCGTCAATCACCTCATGTCAAATAGTGGTTTTTATTTGCAAATAAACCGGCATCCAGACTGTTATTTACTCGAACCGTGTGATGTAGAAGACTATACGGATCGCGCGCTCATATTGTATCGACTCAAAGCCGATCAAACTTTTGAGAAACTGGTCTTTGAGAACATGCGCGGGCCACTTTCTTATGTTGTTGAAGAAGGTGAGACACTCCGTCTTTTTGCCCAAGATTATATCGGAGAGTTCGATTTAACGGAAAGAACAAGCACTTGGCAAGCGATCGCAACACACGAACCGTTTCGTTACCAAGACGCACGTCGTTACTTTTGGCTTGAGCCTTCAGGCAATGTTTATACAAACATGGTGCCACCAAGTGGGCAACCGACACACATATTTGGTTTACCGTTTTTTGAACACCATGTGCTTGGCTATTATGATGGCTATCAAGTAGGCTATAAGGGGGACCCAAACGACCATGATGTGTATTTACTTGATTTAGCACGGGAAAAGGTGATTCCTATAAGGAACGTATCCTTTATGCCCCATACATTTTTAGTTGATGAAGCGCGTATACTGACCTTCATAGGCACCTCATGGGGCTTGCAACGACCGTTTTTAACGACGACTGCGGACGTGTCAAGCCGGGTAGTCGAACTGCCTTATGATGTATCTTTAACGTTTAACCTTGACCGCGAGGGCGTCTTTGTAGGGCGCATGGATGAAACGGCGTTGGTGCTTATGCGACTCGATCCTGAACAATTGATTGAAATCCGCATGCGGCCACTTGGCATGTTTATGGATATCGATTTGCCTGTATTAGTCATCTTAGGGTTGGCAAGTTTTATTTATCCGACTTGGCATAAAAAGCGGATTTTCTCTTTGTCAGTAGAGAGTCCATCGAATTAAAAACGCTGAAGCAATATGACGATGGGTGTGATTTATCTTAGACAGTGTGTAAAAAAGGGCCAATAAAAAGCACAGTTGGGTTGTTATAGTGTTGAAGGAGTGTTATGATGTCTTCAAAACACGTTTTTAGTTATACCCGACTTGTTGTTGTTTTTGGGTTGGCGAGTTTTTTGTTTATGTTCTTATCCATCTTACAGTTTGACACAGTAACCTACCAAGGTTATGAACTCATTTTTGGTAAAACACTTGTCGACATTCAACCGTTTGGGTTTGATTCAGTCGTGTCCGCACGACTCCCGTTTAGTTTCATAGCCTTATTAGCCTTTACGTTGCCACTCATTGGTGGGATACTTACGCAAGTAAGCCGCCGGCTTGTTATGGTAGGTTTAGCGTGTTTTCTCGTCAGCTTGTTTTTACTGTGGTCATTGCCCGATCACATCCGCATTGTGTATACACTTTTTGGCGAAGAGCGTAGCCTCAGTGTTGACTGGGTCCGCTCAGCGGGTCTTTATGGTGCGATGGTTACGACAGCGGCTGGTGCAGGAATTATTTTATTTCTGGCGATGAAATCATAAGATGAATTATTGACTTAGGAAAGGAAGGATTAGTTATGCCAGTTATTATTTGGATTGCGTTTGGATTATTAGTTGGATTTGTCGCGAACCACATCATGGGACGTTCACGTCGCGGTTTACTTCGGACGATGATTATTGGTTTGCTTGGTGCCGTGTTAGGCGGCTGGATCGCATCTTTATTAGGCGTTGGATCCGTCACCGCGTTTACGGTTGAAGGTTTTGTGATTGCAACAGGCGGTGCCGTGTTACTCATTTGGTTACTTAGACGCCTTTAAAACAACATAAAAACAACGTCTCAATCTGCGATGTGGATTAGAGACGTTGTTTTTTTAGGCGTTAAAGTGTTGGTAGAATGGCTTTTAAGGCAGTGATGCATGTATCGATGTCACGCTCGGTAATATCATGATGACAGACAAGACGCATCATGTCCCCTTTGTAACCGCCTAGTAAGATACCCTTTTTAAGCATGGCATTATGTAAAACTTCCCGGTCATAGGCTGTCTTGACGAAGACCATGTTGATGTCTAGGGCATCAAAATCAACGGTGAATCCTGGCAGTTCTGCAAGCTGTTTTGCGAGCTTTTGTGCATGCGCATGATCACTTTTAAGCCGCGTGGTCATCGTGTTCAGTGCGAGTAAGGCAGGGGCGGCGATGACACCGACTTGCCGCATACCACCACCAAGCATTTTCCGGTATTTACGTGCCTTTTCAATGAATGGTTTTGTCCCAACAAGTAAACTGCCAATCGGTGCCGCAAGACCTTTGGAAAGACAAAACATGACTGAGTCAGCTGTCTGAGCGATTGCTGCAGGTGGACAGTTCAAATGGACGGCAGCGTTAAATAATCTCGCCCCATCAAGGTGCACTGGAATCGTTTGGTCTTTTGCAAAGTGATAAATCGCCTGCATGGCTTCAAGAGGCGCCACCACACCACTGCCATGGGCGGTTTCTAGACAAATCAAACCGGTCTTAGGATAATGAATGTCTTGTCCTCTTATAGATTGTTTAAGTGCTTCAAGCGGTAAGATGCCGCGTGTTTCTTCAAGGAGATGAAAACTGACAGCGGATAATACCGCTGCGGCACCGACTTCATAGTTTTTAATATGTGAATGGGCCCCGACGATGATTTCATCACCACGCGCTGTATGAGCCATAATGGCGAGCTGATTGCCCATCGTCCCACTTGGGACAAATAAGGCAGCTTCTTTATTAAGTATCTTGGCCGCTGTATGCTCAAGTGTAGTGACAGTGGGGTCATCTTCATACACATCGTCCCCCACACGCGCTTCTGCCATCGCTTGGCGCATGGCCGTGTTGGGCTTTGTGACGGTATCACTGCGAAAATCAATCATTAAATCACTCCAAAATGAGATTCTGTATGGTCTTATTATACTTGAGTTCAGTAAAAAGAAAACACGAATTTTATGAACTATGTGGTATAATGACGCCGGTGATGATATGAACAAGTTTATACCAATGAGTCGACAAGAAATGACTGATGCAGGCTTTGAGCAAGCCGATTTTATTATTGTTAGTGGGGATGCGTACGTGGATCATCCTTCTTTTGGTCATGCAATCATTGCCCGAACGCTTGAACGTTTCAATTATAAAGTGGCCATCATCGCCCAACCGAATATGGAAGAGGATGCGGATTTTCTTGCGCTGGGGACGCCACGGCTAGGGTTTATGGTCACCGCTGGGAACATCGATTCGATGGTCAACCATTATACGGTGGCTAAAAAGCGCCGCCGCCAAGATGCGTATACTGAAGGTGGCTTGAATACCCGGCGGCCAGACCGGGCGACAATTCGTTACGCGAAAAAGATTCGTGAACTGTTTGGCGATACGCCGATTATTATCGGTGGGATTGAAGCGTCTTTGCGCCGGTTTGCCCATTATGACTACTGGGATGATGCGTTACGTCGCTCAATTTTACTTGACTCAGGCGCAGACTTGTTAGTGTACGGCATGGCAGAGCGCACCGTCATTGCGGTTGCCGAAGCACTCGATAGTGGCCTTGATATCCGTGATGTTATCTTTTTAAACAACACGGTATGGAAAACAAAAAAACGAGACTATTTGCCTAAAGATGCCGTGCATTTGCCGGATTACGATACGTTGCTTTTAGACAAACAAGCGTTTGTTAAAAGCTTTCAAATTCAATATAAACATGCGCATCTTAAAGAGGCTTCTGCCCTAGTTGAGTCTTATAAACGACATTTTGTTATTCAAAATCCAAGAGAAGAACC
>SKGI01000008.1 GCA_007117555.1 Candidatus Izemoplasma sp.
CATGCCGTGGGGATGGCCTGCTTAAAATTGAAATGCACTTTCTCCCTGATATTTATGTCCCTTGTGAAGCCTGTAAAGGGCGCCGTTATAACAAAGAAACCTTACAAGTCACATACAAAGGCAAAACGATTGCCGATGTGCTTGATATGACGATTACAGAGGCAGTGGGATTTTTCGCCAACATCCCCAAAGCACACCATAAGCTATCGACGTTAGAACAAGTCGGACTAGGCTACTTAAAAATCGGGCAGCCCGCCCCCACACTGTCTGGGGGAGAAGCCCAACGGGTTAAACTCGCCAAAGAATTGCACAAACGCATCACTTCAGATACGTTTTATATTCTCGATGAACCGACGACAGGACTGCATTCAGACGATGTCCGTCGTCTCCTTGAAGTCATTGATAACATCGTTTCTGAAGGGGCGACCGTTGTCATCATCGAACATAATCTTGATGTGATTAAAGTAGCTGACCATATTATCGATCTTGGACCCGAAGGTGGCGATCAAGGGGGCGAAGTGCTCATCACCGGAACGCCTGAACAAGTGGCCGCCACACCACATAGTCATACGGGACAGTTTTTAAAACACGTCTTGAAAGGGGACGTTACATGAGCAAAGATAACCATGAACAAAGCGATGAAAAAAAGAATGAAGAAAGAAAGCAAGTCGATCCAAATATCAGACCGCGCGATGGCTTAAGCGAAGAACGGAAAAAGCAGCTTGAAGATGAAACCGAACAGCTCGAAGCACTGCTTAAAGCGATCAAAGCGATTGAAGCCGAAAAAAAGAAGAAAGGCTCAAAAGGGCCGCATAAAAGACCGGTGCTTGCCATTGAGTTTGGCGGTGTTTTTCATCCGCATCCATTGGTGAACTTGATGGTCTATTTTGTATTGAACCTTACAGTGATTTATGGTGTCGCAACGCTTTTTGGCTTTGGGGACTTCAGCGACAGTTTAGCGACTGTTTTATTGTTTTCGCTCATATACACCGTACTTGAAACTTTTTTCCGTGCGTATGTCATCATGAATCACTTCCGGTTTGTGATGCAAACATTCGGCTTTATCTTTTATGCGGGTTATCTTACGTTATTCTTTTTGATCGACTGGTTTATCTTCCCAAACAGCGTCCGTTTCGTCAATGCGACACTGTTTGTCGTTTTTGTGATGATGTTTGTCTTCTTCCGTTATGTTATTGCACAATTGCTTAAGCAGCTCATCTTAAGAAGGGGCGTGTTATAATGGCTTTGACCATTAAAAATCTTGTGGATGATTTTCAGCTTCAAGTTGTGTCAGGGGCTGAGGGATTGAACACCGAATTAAGCAGTTCACAGCTTTCAAGACCTGGCATTGAACTCGCAGGGCTCTTTGATTACTTTGAACACGATCGCATCCAACTATTCGGCAGTAAAGAAGTGACTTTCTTCGGATGGTTGAATGCATCGGATCAAGAGATTCGCGTCAACATGCTCTTTGAGCGCCGGCCACCTGCCTTTGTTTTCTCTAAGCATGTCGATATCCCGGATGTTTTTGTCCACAAAGGCAATGACTATAATATCCCAATTCTTAAAAGCAGCCTACGCACCAGCGCTTTAGCAGCCCGACTGTACCAGTATTTGTTCGCCAAACTCGCACCGCGTGAAAGTGTCCATGGGACATTGCTTGATATCAATGGTGTGGGGGTCCTCATGCGTGGTGAATCAGGCATCGGTAAAAGTGAGGTCGCGCTTGAACTCGTCCGAAGAGGCCATCAATTGGTCGCGGATGACCGAGTCGATATGTATCAGCGCGAACCAGGCATCGTCATTGGCGAAGCGCCAGAAATTTTAAAACACTATCTTGAAATACGCGGCATCGGTTTAGTCAACGTTGTGAAACTGTTTGGCGCGAGTGCTTATAAAGAAGATAAGACCATCATGCTTGTAGTGGATCTCATGCATTGGGATGACAAGCAAGACTATGATCGCTTAGGCATTGATGACCCAACGTACCGGTTGTTTGATACCGACGTGGCGCATGCGCGGATTCCGATTACAGCGGCACGCAGTGTTTCAACGCTTGTTGAAGTGGCTGCAATGAATGCAAGGCTTAAGTTTCTCGGTACACACATGGCCCGTGAGTTTGCGGACAACCTCTCACAAACCATTGATCGCAAAAGCCAATCAAACAAAGCAAAAAACAGCTAAAATAGGGTAATAACTAAGCGGTTTGCATATTATACCGACGAATAATAAATTAAATTTGCATATTATACCGACTAATAATTGTATCTATTTGCATATTACACCAAGAAATGATATGATTTTTATGGGTGATATGGATGAAAAGAAAAGTCTATCAACAACTTCTTGAGTGGAAAGATAACAATCCAACGCAATCACTATTAGTTAAAGGCGCAAGACAGGTTGGGAAAACGTATATTATCAAACAGTTTGGTAAACGAGAGTTCAAGCATATGCTATATTTGAACTTCGAAGATCAGTTAGATATGCGCCAAGCTTTTGATGACATGCCTAACCCCGATGCAGCCGTAAAGACTTTACAAGCGTATGGCATTGCCAATAATATCTTTAACATTGAAGGTCAAGACACGCTTATTGTTTTTGATGAAATTCAGCTATCTAAACGTGCATACTCATTGCTAAAACCTTTAACCGAGATGAACAAGTACCGTATTATTGCAAGCGGTTCATTGTTAGGGATTAATTTAAGTGGAAACTATCTTGACCCGGGTCCAGCCATCCAACATATCGATATGCACCCAATGGATTTTGAAGAGTTTTTATGGGCGATTCATGGTGAAACAATGATCGATGTAATTGTAGAAACTAAAGCGAAGCTTTTAAACGGTGTTTGCATCAATCAAGCACTGCATGACTTGTTTAACAAGACAATCAAGGATTATATGCTGATTGGTGGAATGCCACAAGTTGTGTTGGCATATCTTAACACTAAAGATTTAGGAAAAGTCTACTTAATACAACAAAGCATCTTAAACTTATATCGTAGTGATATTCAACAATATCAGTCTACTCAAGATTATAAAATGAAGACACTCCAATGTTTTGATTCTATTCCCAATCAGTTCGCAAAAGATAACCATCGTTTCATGTATCAAACCGTAGAAAAAAATAAAACAGCTAGACATTATGGTCTTGCGATTGACTGGCTTGAAAGAACTGGCATTACAAAAAAGTGCTATCATGTTAACCATTTAAGAGGCGTACTCATTGACGGAAAGAGCAACCTATTTAAAGTCTACATGAATGATATTGGTTTACTTGTGTGTATGTTAGGACAAGGATACATTTATCGGATTTTAAATGATGAGCTAAACTTATTTAAAGGTGCACTTTACGAGCAACTTTTAGCACAAATGCTCATCGCAAAAAATCTTCCCCTTTACTATATTAGAATGGGTGACCATGAAATAGATTTTTTAGTAGAGTACCAAGGACAAATACTACCTATTGAGTGCAAATCGGGCGGGAACACCAAGTCGAAATCACTGAAGAGCTACATAGCAAAACATAAACCAGCAAAAGCGTTTAAGATTTCGATGAACAACATCAATAATTCAGATGATATTATGAAGGCTGTCCCACATTATGCTTTCTCGTTATTATCAATCAAAGAATTGGTATCGCTGTGAAGCATCGTTAGATGAAAGATAAGATGTGCTTTTATCTCATCATAAATCGTTCCAACTTTCTTTAATTAAGACGAAATTTTATAGAAATAAGGTGACACTATGTTTACATGGCTTCTCACATCATTCGACCACTTTGGTATCGAGCATCTTGCCAATGAGATTCGCATTACCGACAGCATCGCCATACCACTATATGGTCTACTCATCATGACCGGTGTTCTTATCGCCCTCATTACAGGGATTCACGAAGGGAAGAAGATCGGCATCAACTCACAAGACGCGATTGATGGCTTATTGATCATTTTACCGTTGTCATTGTTAGGGACAAGACTGTGGTATGTGTTGTTCAATCCAGCCGATTTCATCGACTTCTTACCGCGTATTATCGGCTTTGAAAGGGATGGTTCATTCACTGGACTGCAAGGACTTGCGATTCACGGCGGGTTCTTCACAGCGTTAGTCGCAACGATTATTTATACGAGAAAGCGTAAAATTGACCCGTTCCGTGGTCTTGATTTGATGGCGCCTGGTTTCTTTGTAGCCCAATCATTGGGGCGGTGG
>SKGI01000039.1 GCA_007117555.1 Candidatus Izemoplasma sp.
GGTATCACGACTTTAAATGAACCATCATCCACACTGTCTAAAAATGGGATGATTTCTTCGAGTTTTCTAAATACCATCACGATTTCATTGTCAACGCGGATGGCGATGGTTGGATTGTTAAATAATAGCGGCAAACCTAAGATATTAGAGTTGATGGTCGTTGGCACACCATAAGAGGCATTTTTAGCCACCTTATATAAAGTTAAATCAAGGGGATTGTCCATGTTAAACGAATCGATACGTTCGGCAATCTGACTATGACTATCTGAGCCAACATTATACACATACACAACTTGTGGGGCACTCGTGTCTGTTTGTCTCGGCAAATCCGCAAAATGAATGACATGCCCACTTTGGAAGTCTTTTTCAACCGCTTCAAGTGGGGCGTCAAGAATCGCCGCAATCGCGTTGATGCCATCGATGACAAAATCCACTTCGCCATCTTTGATGATCACAAGTTGGGCCGGCACATTGGGGTTGACTTGCGGATGTCTTTCACCACGCACGGCTTGGGAATCGATTAAATAAAGCGGCACCGGCTGATCGCCACTAATATAATCATCGACAAAAGGACGAATGGTTTGCGCAATACGATGGCTTTCAAGGCTGGTGAATACAAAGTAGACATCAGCTTCATCGTCTTCGACAGAATGGGTGCGTGCAGTCATTTCCGACCAGTCTTGTAAGTAAAGATCAAGCCGTTCAGGTCGCGTGACAAGCACGAGCATGATTACTAAGAAAACAACACTGAAAATAAGCGCACCAAGCTTAAAGTAGGTGCGCCGGGTAGGGCGGGTTTTAGTCGTGGTTTTTGGCATTGTGTCAACTCCTGTATCTAGTTCGTATCAAGAAAAGAAGCCAAACGGCTTCTTTAGTTCCACTGGCCGGTTTCAATCACTTCAAATAAATCTAAAATGTCTTGCGCATTTTCATATAAATCGGCCAATTGACCGTTTTCAATAATCAACATGGTTGGGGTATAACGGACGCCAGCGGGCGCTTGGCCAGAAACACGGCGGGAATCAATATAAAAAACAGGGATATCGAGGGCATTGCTTTGACGGAATGCGTCCACATCGGCTTCAATTAAGTTGCATGCTGGGCAGTTAACATCATATAAGTAGACAAAATACATGTCATCAGGACTGTCTTGCGTAAGCAACTCATTCCATGATTGAATGTGATAACTTCGTGTCCGCATATTCGCAGCCACAACAATCGCACCTAATACTAGTAATAATAGTATGACAGTGATGCCTCCGATTTTTAAAGGATCGGGTCCTTTGCGTTCATAACTTCTTTTAGTGCTTTTTTTAGCCATGGGCCATCATCTCCTATCGCGGTATTATTGTAGCGGATTCACGCACATTTATCAAGTGTTATCCACCACAATCCCATGACCGATTTAGTTGTATGTACCGTCGCGGAGACGTTCGAGCAACGTGGCTGTCACAAGCGGTTCGATACGCCAGTGCATGCCCGGTCTAAACACGATGATTGTCGGTGTCGCAACTAAATTAAACGGCGTCTCACCTTCTATGGTGTCTGAATTCACAAAATAAACGGGAATGTCGATAAGCTGATTGGCAGAAAAACTAAAAATGTCTTGCCGGAAGTTTTCACAAGCGACGCAGTTATTCGAATAATAATAGATCAGCCATGGGGTGTCATGTTCAACATCAAGATACTCATCCCAGTTCGCAAAATGATTGAAATCGTCATAATCGAGTTGACCCGCATACGTCCCTTCAGCTAACGCATTAAGCCGACGTAAAATAATCGGTTCATTGGTCACAATTTCAATTAACTCATCGTGATCATAAATCAAAAGCGTTGGTACACGACGAACACCCGCTGGTGGGTCATCATCGACGCGACCACTGTTTACGAAGTAGATGGGAATTTCACTGCCATACTGACTGGCAAAATTAAGCACATCGTCTTCAATGCCTAAACATGCTGCACAACGATCGAGATAGAAGTAAACAATCCATAAGCCATCAACCGTCATGCGATCGAGTTGTGACCAACTTGATAAATGTTCATGCCGAGCATACGGTGACGTTCTTTCCCAGTCATCACAAGCGGATAAAGTCCACACCAATAGCAGCAACAAAACCAAACCGTATAGTTTTCGCATCGTCAAGACCTCCCTAATTGGTGATTGTCTCTATTTTACCACGTTTAGCGGTGTTTGTTAAGTGCAAGATACCGCGATCCTTTGCATCAAAGCGGTCCGAAGCATTTAGAGATTAATCCAAGAAGAAAATAGTAGCCGTTATTAATTAAAAAAGCGCACATTTAAGGCGCTTTGATGAGACTGACAATCGCGATGACATAGTGGCGGGTATGGGAGATGCTGACTTCTATTTGATCCGTTTTACGGTACGCAGATGATAGAATGGGTGCACCCATCTCATCTTCTGAGATGGTCACATCGGTGAAGTTGAGTGGTTGATCAAACTGGCGATATGCTTTCGTGTACGCTTCTTTTGCGGCGAAGCGACCTGCCGCATATTCAAGCTTTCGACGTGGATGCGTAATGCGGTCGTAACGCATGCGTTCTGTTTCACTAAGCAGGCGATTGAGCAAACGTTCATCAAGTCTTTCAGCAAAATCATCGAGTTCTACTAAATCAATCCCGATCTTTGGCTGCGTCTTCAAATGCATGGAGGGCCTCCTTTGCCATCGCATCGATGTTTCGAAAACGATGGTTTAAACCTGACTTTGAAATTTTCCGGTTGTAATGTTCTCCGCTCAGTTCACTCAATTCAAGCAACGATGCTTCAGGATAAGTTTTGCGTAAAAAGATGGCTTGACGGACCGTTTCAGGCAAACTGTCGGCCTCGACAAGATTCTCGAGTACCGCAATTTGCTTAAGTTGGTGATTGGCGGCTTGTAATGTTTTATTTTGATTGGCGATTTCCATGTTCATCACCCGGGTAATCGAGTTGACAAAATCGCGTTGAATGCGCTCGTTTTCAAACTTAAGCAACGCTTGACTCGCATCCATGATGCGGAGTAAATCAGCGATTTTTTCGGATTCTTTAATGTAGACGATGTAATGCCGTTTCTTTTCTAAATGGCGCGCGTTTAAGTCAAACGTGTTGAGTAAATCTTTAAACGCTTCCGCAAACGATTCTGAAGGGATGGCCATCTCGGCATGATAACTTGAACTGCCTGGATGGTTGATCGAACCACTCGCTAAAAAGACACCGCGAATATAGGCTCTTTGACAACACGGTTTCATTACGATCATTTCATCGATGGTGCGCGCAAAACCGCGGCTTTCATCCATAAGAGCCAGCTCATTAATAATCGTATGCGCTTTTTCTTTAACCGTGAGCGCATACTGGTTTTTTTTGTTTAAACGCACTTGCTTTTTTGATACGACATCGACTTGAACCCCGTATAAACTTTTTACTGTCTTGATCATATACCGTACAAGTGGTAAACTCGTTGTCTGAAAACTTAAGGCAACACCTTCGCTTGAAATCGCAAGGTGCCCATTCACTGCAAAAAGCGCACTGAGTGATGCCAGTGCATCACAGCGTTCGGCTTTAAGTTGCAGTAATTCCCCTTTCGTTTCCGATGTAAAAGACATATTAAGCCACTTCCTTTGTCGGTTTACGCGATTTGGCTAAGCCGAGAATTAACCCGAGAGCCACCCCTAGCAAGGCAGCGAAAAAGACGCGGTATCTCCCCGGCAACAAAAACGTAATTGTATGGGCTGGTATCCAAAATAACGGAATGGTTTTGAATAAGACGAAACGGACAAAGCCGATATAATCAATGGATGCCACACTTTCTAAAAAAGTATGCGTCGGTGTGATCAAACGGTGTTCGATGTAATGATCACTCAACCGGTGAAAAAGCATCATCGCTGGCGCAAACGTCAGATTCATAAAGACACTCACAAAAAGCGCAAACAGTAAAGCGTTCGATTCACCTGGTAAAAGGCTCTCTTTTTGTAGTGCACTCACGCCATGGATGTAAATCGCAAATATCCAAACAACACTGACACCGATTAACCCCCATATAAGCGCTTTAAACAAAAAGCCTCTAACTCGGTAATTCCCATGTCTAATCCGCTGACTTAAGAGATCCCCATAACTCGCAAAGAGAAAAAACTTCACAAAGCCCCCAAGCAGTCGTTGTTAATAAAAAAAAAAAAAAAAGACACCCCCGACGCTTGGTAAAACTAAGA
>SKGI01000038.1 GCA_007117555.1 Candidatus Izemoplasma sp.
ACATCTCTACATCATTATGGCCATCGCCAAATGCGATGATTTGCTCGCGTGGGAAGCCAAGCGCCTCTGCGACGACTTTCAGCCCTTCAGCCTTATTCGTCTTTGGGGTGAATAGCTCGATGATGAAACGATATTCACTGCCCCAGTTTCGCGAGAGGATTTTATCAGAATAATGCGCTTTGATGAACGATTCAATATGTTGACCTTGGTTTTTATGTGCCACAATAATGCAGCCATTCGGTCCACCTGGCAGTGTTTCATGAAAAGGACCGACATGAAGCTTAGCCCCATTAAAAAAATGAATTAGAGGCATGATATCGTCTCGTTTTTCCAACAAGTAAATATCGTCTTTAATTTCACAAAAAGCATTGTAGATATAGTCTTTATTGGCATCAAAAATGTCTAGTATATCCGCACGATCGAGCAACAAATTCACAGGCTCAAAATCTGGATTTTGCGCCCAGGTAACCAAGCCACCGTTGTAATTGATAATTGGGGTATCGAGTTCAAGTAAATCATAAAAACGCTGACTACTTCGGTAAGGTCTGCCAGTCGCAATGACAAGCTTGTGCCCTTGTGCTTTTAACCGTTTTAAGTAGTTTGCGGTCTCTTCTCGTAATGTTTCCCAGTCATAAAGTAATGTGCCATCGAGATCGAGGGCAATCAAGTATTTTTTCATGTTATCACCAGGCCTATTATCGCATATTACCGGTTGTTAATCAATCTTTATCCCTTTTACTTTACAAGGCTTTTCCTGGTTTTAGGCATACAGATGCTTCATGCCTGTGATATAATAGAGTATTCATAAGACAAAGAAAGGAAGATGGTTATGTGGGCCCTTGATTACGGACGATTAATCTATTTTCTTTTTGGTATTGCCTCAGGGTTCATCTTGTTTACATTCGTCTTTGTTTACTTGTCTGTCCGGGGCAAAAACCTCGATACGAGTGTGGTTCATAAACCGAGTGCGGATGTCGATGAAGAAGATTTAAAAGCCCTCATCCTTGATAAGCAACGCGCTTTTAAAAGAGCGTATAAAAAAAGCGATATTAACGTGGGTAAACTCACCTTCGAGTTATCCTTTGAATTGCTTGAAGAAATCGCGCAATATTACTATCCTGAGTCAAAACATGCGACGCTTGAGCTCAGTGTAGACGAACTGATTACACTGAATCGCTACATCACCCAACGTATCGACACCATTCTTGAGAAACCTGTATTAAAAAACACGCGCAACGTGCGCATTACCAAAGTTGTTCAAGCGTATGAAAAGAAAAAACTCGTCGACCAAAATAAGCTGATGCGCGCATACAAAAATAAGGCCGTCAAAAAAACAATCAAAATGACTGCGGCCGCCGTCAATGTCGTCAATCCGGCTTATTGGTTTAGAAAGCTCGTCATCAACACAACGCTCGATGCGTTAACTAAAAAAATCTGCTTAACGGTCATCGGCGTTGTCGGTGAAGAAACAAGCAAAATATATTCTAAGAAACTGTTTGATCGAGACTTAGATTTTGATTTAGTCGATGAAGCGCTTGAACGTTTAGAAAAAGGTGAAATCGATGACGATGACGTGTGAGGCAGAAGCACATTTCAACACCTTAAGCCAACAAAAAGGCCATCAATTAGTCATTATTCTCAGTGATACATGCCCTGATTGCATACCTGTTCGTCGTTATTTGCCAGTACTAGAACAGTTTTATCCTAACTTAAATATCTATGTCTTTAACCGGATGACACTGAGTGAGACTGTCGTCAATTTGACGATTGAAGGTGTCCCTGCCTTTTTGTTATTTCAAGAGGGCAACTTAAAAGCACGTTGGACAGATCGCAAGGCTAAACCGTTTATCGAAGTGAAAGCGTTTATTGATGCGGCTCTTAAAGAGGATGGTGAAACTTGATGTTTAAACGCAAACGCAAAATGGTGCCACCGCTTGTACGCACCCCCGATGACACCCCATTTCAAGTGTATGAAATTCGGGAAAGCAACCAACAACCTAAATATGAGAAAGACCACTTTGTCTCGCCGATTTTTGGTCGGAATGTTAAAGATGAAATTGTCATTCCCGTCATCGACGGTCAAAAACGCAACCTTGATGCACTCGATAATTTCAGAACCCATCCTAAACTGACCAAAGAAGAACGCATCCGTAAATATGGCACAGCCTATCCTGAGTTTGATCTTGTTAGAGGAAAAAACCTCGAGGAAGCTTTAGCTTGGCAAAATCGTCCGAAAACGAAAGCGACGATCTTAACTGGGACACCGGATGAAGTGTCTGAACAAACTGCGCCATCATCCGATACGGATTTGAATCAAAACGAACTAGGTAGCAACTTAGAAACGGCGCCTAAGCAAGAAACGGTACGCCCTGTAGATTCACCTGAAAAAGAACCCGATAGACCCATAGAACAACCTGAAAAAGAAGCCCCACCCGTCAAAGAAGTGAAACCGATGCCTAAACCCGATACATTTGTGCGTGCGAACGCCGCAGCATCAGAAAGTTATCGTCTCCCGCCTATGTCGCTCTTTACACGCCCACCTGAACAAAAAATCGATTTATCTGAGTCGATTCAACGCTATATCGATACATTGAACCAAACGTTTACAGAGTTTAACATCGGGGCGCGCGTCCATCGACACACGCAAGGGCCCGCTGTGACACGGTTTGAAATCATCTTAGATTCAGGCGTCAATGTCCGTAAAATCACCCAACTAGAAGCCAACTTAAAAATGTCACTGGCCGCAACCCAAATTCGGATAGAAGCGCCCATCCCTGGTAAAAGTACTGTCGGAATCGAAGTGCCAAACGAAACCGTCGAAACGGTCCATTTTTATGATATCATCAACACCTCTATGTATCAAAAAGCGGCCCAGGCCTTGACGATTGGTCTTGGTCTTGACATCGATGGGCACCCGGTATTCGCCTCCATTAAATCGATGCCACATGGCTTGATTGCCGGTGCGACCGGGAGCGGTAAAAGTGTTTGTATCAACACCATTTTGATGAGTTTACTCATTAAGTACAAACCGAATGAACTAAAACTCGTTTTAATCGACCCTAAAATGGTCGAACTGACCAATTACAATGACATCGCCCATCTTCTAACCCCCGTCATTACTGATGCGAAAGCCGCCACGGCGGCCTTACGCTGGTTGGTTGAAGAGATGGACCGGCGCTTTAATGTCTTTGCGGAACAGCGGGTTCGTGACATCGATGCTTATAATACGAAACATGAGGCGGATCTTGAGCTAAAAATGCCTTATATTGTCGTCGTCATCGATGAACTCGCAGACTTGATGATGGTTTCGAGTCAACATGTTGAAGATGCGATTAAACGTTTAACACAAAAAGCCCGCGCTTGTGGTATCCATCTCATCGTAGCGACACAACGGCCTTCAACGGATGTTATCAAAGGGACGATTAAATCAAACATTCCGACAAGAATTGCGTTTAGTGTTTCAAGTCATGTAGATTCACAGACGATTATCGATGCCAGTGGTGCCGATAAGTTGCTCGGCCGCGGTGACATGTTATTTGTGAGTAATGGCCAAAACAAAATTCGCGTACAAGGTGCCTATATCGCCGATAGCGATATTGAAAAAGTCACTCACTTTATTCGTGAACAACAAAAACCGAACTATTTATTCGACCAGGACATGTTAGTCAAAAATATTGCCGAATCTTTTGAGCGCGATGAGCTGTTTGAAGAAGTGGCGGTATTTGTTGTCGAAGCCCAAGAAGCGTCCATTAATAAAATCAGCAAACAGTTTAATATCGGCTTTAATCGCGCCCAAAGTATTGTTGAAGCACTTGAAGAGGTCGGTATTGTCAGTGAAAACCTTGGTTCAAGAGCCCGTGATGTGCTCGTAAGTGAAGACGATATTCATGGCTTGTTGCGCCAGTTGAAGGGATGATACGATGGATCGTGATTCAATTACACTCGAAGATTACTTCAACTCCGAACTGACCGAAACGTTACGCCAACAAGATTTAACAAAACAACTCGCGAGTCGTTTGAAACGAAAAATAGTCCTCGCTTTTTTATGCATCGCCATTGTGATTGGACTCCCCATACTCTTTCCACGCTATCGCGATTTCGATGTCATTAATAACTCACCCATATTTAGATATTTGTTGTTGTTTATGGTGCTTTATATTCTCATTGCTATTTTAAACGTGAGTCAAAACCTCAAGCAGGCGACACCCACAAGTGAAAAGTGGTTGAAACGTCACCTCTCAGGCACTGACTTAGTGGCGTTTATCGCACTCTTGCTCGCCATACTTGTCAGTGTCAATACGTTCTTTTTGTCGTTTGCAACGGTGGATGGCCGCAGCATGGAACCGACTTTACAATCATTTGACAGTATTATCTTAAGACACTTTGATTTGGACTATGAGCGGTTTGATGTCGTCGTGGTCAATATCACACGTGATGTTTACTATATCAAACGGGTTATCGGCCTGCCAGGCGATGTGGTCGTTTTTGATGGGGCTTCATTGACCATTAATGGCATACCTTTTGATGAACCATACCTTCAAGTAGGCACCATCACGTGTAAAGAGGACAACCCTTGCGTTTATCGTGTGCCTGAAGGACACGTATTCATCATGGGCGATAACCGTGATAACTCGACGGATAGTCGAAATACAGGCATCGGCCCTCTACCTTTAGAACAAGTTTACGGTCGGGTTTTTTTCCGTATTGGCCCCGCCGAATCGATTGGACCGGTGCAATAACATGAAAACCATTCAATGGTATCCAGGCCACATGGCAAAGACGGCAAGGCAAGTGCGTGAAAGACTGAGCCAAGTCGATGTGATTTTCGAGCTGCTTGACGCTAGAGCACCTAAATCAAGTCGCAATCCAATGATGCATGAGTTAACAGCCGGCAAACCCCGGCTTATTTTCTACACCAAAGCCGATCTTGCCGATATAGCTCGGCTTAAACCATTTATTGCTGAGGCGGAGGCAAACGGTTATGCCACGCTTTATATCAATGCCTTAAAAGGTCTTGATGTGCCTAAAATTGTCAATATGGCGCGTCAATTGGCCGCTCCAGTGTTAGAAAAAGAAAAACGTCAAGGGAGACTTATGCGACCCGTCCGTGCGATGATCCTTGGTATTCCCAATGTCGGTAAGTCGACTTTAATCAATCAACTTGTGTCTCGACGTGTTACGAAAGTCGGTGATGTCGCAGGCATCACAAAACACTTACAAATGATCCGCATTCACGAACACTTAGAGTTACTTGACACCCCTGGTATCCTTTGGCCTAAGTTTGAAGACCAACACGTTGCGATTAAGTTGGCGCTTTTAGGCTCGATCAAAGAACACGTTGTGCCGCTGGATGACATCGTCTTAAAAGCGATTAATTGGTTGCGTCAATACTACCCAAACCGCCTAGGGAATCATTATGGTTTTTCGGAGTCAAAGTATTTAACAGACCTTGAAGTGCTCGATCAAATAGGGCGTGCGCGAGGCTGCTTAAAAAAAGGTGGTTTAATCGATTACGACCGGGTATTTGATCTCTTTTTACACGATTTGCGCCACGGCAAGTTTGGACCAATCGTCCTCGATGGGCTTGATGATGATGTATGAACATGAAAATCGGTTGCGTGATGCGGGCTATCAAATGATTGCTGGTTGCGATGAAGTCGGTCGCGGGCCGCTGGCTGGACCGATTGTTTGTGCCGCTGTCATCTTGAACCCAACCCATCTTATTGCGGGGCTTGATGACTCGAAAAAACTGACGGCCTCTAAACGCGAAGCACTCGACGTGGAGATTCGCCAGCACGCTTTAGCGTATGCGATTGTCTTCATCGACGTAGAGGAAGTCGATGCCTTGAATGTATATCAAGCGAGTCGCCTTGGGATGATGCGTGCGCTTGATCAACTTGATAGGACGCCTGATTATGTGTTAAGTGATGCGATGCCGCTGACACGCAACTGTCAGACATTAAGTTTAATTAAAGGCGATCAACAAAGCGCCTCCATTGCCGCTGCGAGTATTTTGGCGAAAGTCGCGCGCGATGCGTATATGATTGAACTTGGAAAGCAGTATCCACAATATGGCTTTGAGCGTCACAAAGGGTACCCAACCAAAGGCCACCTAGAAGCACTTAAACAGTATGGTCCAGTGCCAGAACATCGGCGCTCTTTCGCACCCGTCAAGACTTTAAAAAGCAAACAACAGACTTTTAACTTATGATGAGGTCTTCTTGAATCACTGACGTGTCCTGCTAAGATTGAAACGAAGTAAAATACGGTCAAAGTCAGCCTTTGATGTTCCCTTTATAATATAAGATGTATAAATTGGTTGTATTCTCGAAGCGCTTTGATATAATGTTAATGATACGGCGTCTAAGGAGTGAATGCGATGAAAGTGATGATTGGAGCCGACCATGGTGGGTATACACTCAAACAAACCATCGTGGATTTTTTAACGGAACAAGGCCATGATGTACAAGATGTCGGCACGCATGATAACACGGCGTGTGATTACAATGATCCGGCGACTGAGGTCGCCAATGCGGTCCGCGCTGGTACAGTCGAGCGCGGCATTTTGATATGTGGCACGGGGGTTGGTATGAGCATTCAAGCCAACAAAATCCCAGGCGTCCGTGCAGCCCTTGTCAGTGATGTCTATACGGCTGAAGCGACGCGTGCGCACAACGATTCGAATGTTTTAACGATGGGCGGTCGTGTACTCGGAGCTGGCGTCGCATTGAAAATTGTCGAAACATGGCTGAACACACCGTTTTCTGGTGAAGTCCGTCATGCAAGACGCATCGAAAAATTAGAAAACAACCGGTGAGGTGACTTATGGGAAAATTAATCCACTTGCGCCACCCGTTACTTGAACACAAACTGACCCATGTTCGGGATAAACAGACGGATACAAAAACATTTCGTGAAAATGTCTCAGAGCTGAGTGCGTTGATGGCGTATGAGATTACCCGTGACTTATCGACCCGGCCGCAAACGATTGAAACGCCTTTGAAAACGATGACAGGCCAGGTGTTAGATAAAGCCGTGGTGCTCGTGCCGATTCTTCGAGCAGGCCTCGGCATGGTCGAAGGGATTCATCGCTTAATCCCAACCGCAAAAATCGGTCATATTGGCTTATATCGTGATGAAGAAACGTTAGAGCCACACAGCTATTATGTCAAGTTTCCCCCAGATGTCTCGACGGCTACGGTTTTATTACTCGACCCAATGCTCGCCACAGGCGGCAGTGTCGTCGCCGCCATTGATGCGCTCAAGCAAAAAGGTGCAACCGACATTCGCTTTGTGGGAATTGTTGGGTGTCCTGAAGGGGTTGCCCGCTTACAAAAACACCACCCAGATGTCGACATTTATTTGGCCGCACTGGATGAACGGCTCAATGCGCACGGGTATATCGAGCCGGGACTTGGTGACTGTGGCGACCGGCTCTTTGGCACAAAATAATGACAGACAAGAAGTTTTTACTCAAAATATTTGCCATCGTGTCAGCATTGTTATATGAAGCACTCGTTGGGATTGCCATTGGGTACTTTATCGGTTTGTTCATCGATCGTCGTCTTGAACTAACTTGGGTTTTCACGATTGTATTTATGGTGATTGGTGCTTTAGCGGCATTGAGAAACTTCATGGTGCGTGTCTATCGATTAGGAGTGCAAAAAGATGAGAACTGAGAAAATATTTTTGTCTACCTTCATCACTGTATGGCCGCTTGTACTAACGGGTGTCCTCGTTACATTTCTTGTGACCCGCGACCGCGATATGGCCATTAATTTCTTTCTCGGTGGTGTCACCAGTATTATGTTGATGAGTCACAACTATAAAACGACGATGAAAACCGCGAATACGGACGCCACATTACTGCAAAAGCGTGCTGTGATGAACTACATATTCCGTTATGCTTTTTACATTCTAATACTTACCATTACGTTTTTCCGCTTTGATTCACCGAGCTATCTCATCCCTGTCTTTTTGGGATTTACAAGTTTCAAGGTCGCCATGGTGCTGACCTTTACGATTCACCGCTTGATTTTAGCAAAGAAAGGAGTCGACATCGATGCTTGACTTTTATGCCGGATTGTCGCAAAATTTAAAAGCGTCTCTCTTAGTCATTACGGGTTTGATTATCTTTCTCACGCTCTTTGGCAAGAAGGCTGGCCGACTCGACCCACGTGATAAGCCACGCGGTGTGTTGTTTGTCTTAGTTTTTGTTGTGGACACCATCAACAATTTCATCCGTGACTTTTATGGGGATAAATGGCGGACGTATGCGCCAATTCTCACAGCCATCTTTCTTTATCTCGCCTTTGCGAATACATCGAGTTTGTTTGGTCTTGCGGCACCGCTTGCTAACATGAGTATTGCTTTATCGTTTAGCGCGATTGCTTTTTTCACCATTCAAGTTTCAGGTATTATCGTCCGAAACCCATGGAATCGACTCAAAGATTTGAGTTCACCCAATGTATTGTTATTGCCGCTTAATCTCGTCGGTGAGATATCAACGCCTGTTGCGATGGGCTTACGTCTATTTGGGAACTTGCTCAGTGGTTCGGTAATGGCTGTTGTTGTGTATAACTTACTCAATCCAGTCGCGAGTACGTTCGTGACTTTAGCTGTGCTTCACCCGATCTTTAACATCGGTTTTGGTCTGATTCAAGCGATGGTTTATTTCATGTTGTTAACGATTTTCCTTTCCATGGCAATCGAAGAACCTGAGATTGCACCGGAGAAGAGTTAAATATAAATGAGTTGTGAGTCACTTACACTAATATTAGGAGGCATTCCCCATGTTATTACACGTTCTTAACTCGATTCTTGAATTTAATGATGCATTTGTATCCGCACTGGCCTTACTTGGGGCTGGCATTGCGATGATTGCCGGAATCGGACCGGGTATCGGTCAAGGTTTCGCTGCAGGTAAAGCGGTCGAAGCTGTTGGCCGTCAACCTGAAGCAATCGGAAAAATTACTGTGACTATGCTTGTCGGCCAGGCGATGGCTGAAACTACGGGGCTTTACGCACTGATCATTGCCTTTGTACTGATTGGTCAATAACCCATCGATTGGAGGCATCACCATGGATCAAGTTGCACGCGCCATCCAACGGCTCGTCGAGATCGGACTTGGCATCGACCCTGTCGAAATGGCCATTCAGATTGCGGCGACGCTTTTGCTTATTGTTGTGGTCAAGTTTTTCTTTTGGGAAAAAGTGACCGGCTTTATTGAAGCGCGCCAAGCGTTGATGGATCAAGAACTGACTGAAGCAACCGAGAAGCGTACTGAAGCTGAAACGCTCAAAAAGGAAGCAGAAGATCTGTTTGAAAGTGTTCGTCGTGAAGCGCGCGAGTTGTTAGAAGAAGCAAAAACACGCGGGGAAGATGCCCGGCGTGATTTGCTGTCGAAAGCGAAAGCTGAAGCAGCGGAAATTAAAAAGAGTGCTCAAAAAGATATGGCCCAAGAAATCGAAGTGGCTAGGGCGCAGTTGCGTCAAGAAATCATCACTGTCGCTGCGGCGTTGACTGAAAAGGTCATTGCTCGTGATATTGATGAAGCGACCTACGATCAACTGATTGATGAAGCCATCGAAGCGGTGCGTAAGTCATGAGTGCTGTGGCGAATCAATATGCCGTGGCTTTATATGAACTTGCCCTTGAAGCCGCTGAAGAGACGACGATTGAGAAAGCGTTTAAAGCGTTCACCGAAGCGCTTGATGATGACATCAAAGCCTTTTTTCTTAATCCGCGTGTCCGCAAGAAAGATAAACAGGCGCTGCTTGAAACATTCAAGTTGCCTGTCCTTTTCTGTGACTTTTTGAAAGTGGTCATCGAGCACCACCGTTTTTTAGACCTTAAGGCTATTTATCATGCTTATGTATCTTTGTTAGAAAGCCAAGCCAAAATCATGCGCATCCGTGTTGTCAGCGGTCGGCCGCTGAGTGAAGCACGCATGGCGTCACTCGTTAAACAATATGAACAAAAATACCGTCGGCAGGTGTTGCTTGACAACATCGTGGATCCCGTGATTGTCGGTGGGTTACGGTTTGAATTTGAAGGCTTAGTATTAGATGATACCATCAATGCCAACTTAAACCGACTCACATCGCGGTTGACGAGATAGCAGGTGAACGTATGAGTAAAATTAATCCAGTCGAAATAAGTGCACTGATTAAAGAACAGATCAAAAAATATAGCCGTGAGATAAAGACTGAAGATGTGGGTACGGTCATTAGCGTAGGTGATGGGATCGCTTTAGTCCATGGCCTTGACCGGGCAATGAGTGGTGAGTTGCTCGCTTTTTCAGAGGATGTTTATGGCATGGTTTTAAATCTTGAGAAAGATCATGTTGGGGCCATCATTCTTGATGAATCGACCGCAATCAAAGAAGGCGACACGGTCAAAACAACGGGCCGTATTTTGGAAATTCCAGTTGGGAAAGCCATGTTTGGTCGTGCGGTGAATCCACTTGGGCAACCCATCGATGGTCTCGGTGCCATCGAAGCAGAAGACTCGCGTCCACTTGAACAAAAAGCGACTGGTGTCATCAGTCGGCAGTCCGTCAACGAACCTTTGCAAACGGGTATAAAAGTGCTCGATGCACTTGTCCCGATTGGTCGTGGTCAACGTGAACTAATCATCGGTGACCGTCAGACAGGGAAAACAGCGATTGTTCTCGATACCATCATCAATCAAAAAGGTAAAGATGTCATCTGTATTTACGTGGCCATCGGACAAAAAGAATCAACGGTAGCTGGGGTTATCAATACACTGAAAAAACACGGTGCCTTAGACTATACGATTATCGTTAGCGCGAGTGCGAGTCAACCTTCGCCACTTTTATATCTTGCACCGTATGCCGGTGTATCGATTGCCGAACATTTCATGTTCCAAGGAAAAAGTGTCCTTGTTGCCTATGACGATTTAACTAAACATGCAATTGCTTATCGTGAGTTGAGTTTGTTGCTGAGACGTCCACCTGGACGTGAAGCGTACCCAGGTGATGTGTTTTATCTCCACTCACGTCTTTTAGAAAGGGCTGCCAAACTGAACGATGAACTTGGCGGCGGTTCGATTACCGCTTTGCCGATTATCGAAACACAAGCCGGTGATATTTCAGCATATATCCCAACCAATGTCATTTCGATTACCGATGGACAAATCTTTTTGCAAAGTGATTTGTTTTACACCGGTGTGCGCCCAGCAATCAATGCGGGCTTGAGTGTCTCACGGGTCGGTGGTGCAGCTCAAATCAAAGCGATTAAAAAAGTCTCCGGAACCCTTCGACTCGATCTCGCTAGTTTCCGAGAGCTTGAAGCGTTTACGCAGTTTGGTTCGGATTTAGATGACGCCACTAAAAAGAAACTAGAACGTGGAAAACGGACCGTTGAAGTACTCAAACAAGGTCTACACGAACCGCTTGATGTCGAGAAACAAGTTGTATCGATCTACACGTTGACTGCAGGTCATCTCGATGATGTTCGTGTTGAAGACATCAAACGCTTTGAAACCGAATTACACGATTATTTTGATCGGGATGAGACCGGTCAAACTTGTCTTGAAACCATTCGTAATGAGAAGTCGTTGCCAGATTTAAAACAACTCGATGATGTGATTAACCGATTTAAAAAGACGTTTGCTTAGGAGGTAGACTTATGGGGTCAATGCGTGAAATTAAACAACGCATTCATGCGACAGAAAAAACATCGCAAATTACTAAAGCCATGCATATGGTCAGTGCCTCTAAGTTAAAAAAGGCCGAGCGCGCGATTGTTCGGTTTCGTCCACTGACAAAGCGGCTTGGCGATTCGGTGGCTCGGGTCATCGAAAATGACAGTGAATTGTCACACCCAATCATTGAAGCAAGACCCGTTGAACATACCATTTACATTTTGGTATCAAGTGATCGTGGCTTAGCCGGTCCATACAATGCAAGTGTGTTCAAAGCGTTTGAAGCCCACATCAAAAAGTACCATGACTCATTTGAAAGTTTCAGCGTGGCTGCGCTTGGCTATAAGGCGTTTAGCTTTGTCAAACGACGCGGTTATTCGTTGCTTAACGATACGGTCATCCAAGTCCGTGACGACATTTCTTTTCTAGATTTTAGAGAAATTAGTGACTTATTTATAAAGGACTATTTATCCGGACGCTGTGATCAGGTAGTGGTGTTTTACAATAAGTTTATTAATACGATTACCCAACGCGTTGAAGCCGATACAATCATGCCACTTGACCGTTCGACACTGCTTAAAGAAGTCGATTCCAATGACAGTGAAGGCCCATACAAACAAATTTACCATTATGAGCCGACGCCAGAAACAGTCTTATCGCAGCTCTTACCGATGGTCGTTGTGAATATGCTTTACGGTATGATTCTTGAAGCGAAAGCAAGCGAGCATGCGGCGCGTATGACCGCGATGAAAAGTGCCACTGACAATGCTAAAGAACTTATTAAAGACTTGCGTCTACATTACAATAGGGCGCGTCAAGATGCGATTACCATTGAACTGACCGATATTATCGGCGGTGCCAATGCGGTCAACTAAGGAGGAATCCCTATGAATAAAGGACGTGTCATCCAGGTAATGGGACCGGTTGTCGATGTCAAGTTTGATGAGACACTTCCGGAAATTAACCATGCCTTGACCCTTGACAATACCAATGAAAAAAACCGTGTGGTTGACATCCAGTTGACCCTCGAAGTCTCGCTACATCTCGGTGATATGATGGTTCGTACCATTGCGATGGACTCCACAGACGGCATCCGTCGTGGTATGGAAGTCATTGATACCGGTGCTCCCATTCGTGTACCCGTGGGCAAACCAACATTAGGACGTATTTTTAACGTGCTTGGCGATCACATTGATGGCAAAGACGCGATAAAAAAAGACGTCCCAAGAATGCCCATTCATCGGAGAGCACCTAAACTCGATGAAATTAGTAGTGAAGTTGAAATTTTAGAAACGGGCATCAAGGTCGTCGATCTACTCGCACCCTATATCAAAGGTGGGAAAATCGGTCTCTTTGGCGGTGCAGGTGTTGGTAAGACGGTTCTTATCCAAGAACTAATTCATAACATCGCCCAAGAACACGGTGGTATCAGTGTTTTTGCTGGTGTTGGTGAGCGGACCCGTGAGGGGAACGACTTGTATCATGAAATGACCGACTCAGGCGTTATTTCAAAAACAGCGATGGTGTTTGGTCAAATGAATGAACCACCCGGTGCAAGGATGCGCGTTGGCTTAACAGGCCTGACCATGGCAGAACATTTCCGCGATCAAGAAAAACAAGATGTCTTGTTTTTCATCGACAATATTTTCCGTTTCACCCAAGCGGGAAGTGAAGTGTCAGCTTTGCTTGGGCGGATGCCTTCAGCGGTTGGTTATCAACCGACCTTAGCCACTGAAATGGGTAAACTACAAGAACGGATTACATCAACTAAAGAAGGCTCAATTACTTCAATTCAAGCTGTTTATGTGCCAGCGGATGACTATACCGATCCCGCCCCTGCCACAACCTTCACCCATCTCGATGCTACGACGAACCTCAGCCGAAAGATTAGTGAAGAAGGTATTTATCCGGCAGTGGATCCACTCGCTTCAACATCACGTGCGCTCGCACCAGAAATTGTCGGTCAAGAACATTACGAGATTGCTAGGGAAGTCCAACGTACCATTCAACGCTACAATGAGTTACTCGATATTATCGCCATCTTAGGTATGGATGAACTATCAGAAGAAGATAAACTCGTGGTCCATCGTGCTCGCCGCATTCGTTTGTTCTTATCACAAAACTTTCACGTGGCAGAACAGTTCACTGGACAAAAAGGCTCGTATGTGCCAATCAGTGAAACCATTCGTGGTTTCAAAGGGTTATTAGAAGGTAAATACGACGACATACCTGAAGATGCTTTCCGCCTCGTTGGCGACATTGATGCGGTCTTAAAAAAAGCTGAATCGATGCAATAAACGAAAGGGGTGCTTGCAATGAAACTCACCGTCTTAACACCCGATGGACAACTATACAATGAAACGCTTGATTATCTAGTCATAAGCAGCCGCAATAACGGTGATTTTGCGTTGCTTGAAAACCATGCCCCACTCATTGCGACAATTGATGTTGGTTACGTGAAAATGGTCAAAGACAACCAACAACTATTCACCGTCATCATTCAAGGTGTCCTTGAACATGTCGATAACCAGGTGACTTTGATTGCCGAAGAAGCACATGTAGGACTCAATAAAGATAGTGCAATGGAACATCTTGATGCGGTGAGACAAGAGCGTCTAGAAGAAAATCGACGTCGAACAATGGACTTTTTACGCGCTGAAAAAGAGCTTAAGAAAAGCATTCGTGAAGCGAAAGCTTCAAAGCGTTGAGCGCTCGCGTAATAGTTGATAAAAACCGTGTCATGTGCTATAATGAAGTTGATAAAAAATAAGGAGGAACTACTATGAGCAAAAACAAATTAATGAACCAATACGTTGCTGATCTTGCCGTACTAAACGTCAAATTCCACAACTTACATTGGAATGTTGTCGGTGAACGTTTCGAACCAATCCATGTGTATGCAGAAAAACTTTACGATGATCTATTTGCAAAGTACGATGAGGTTGCAGAAAGACTTAAAATGCTTGGCGTCTATCCACTTGCGTCAATGAAAAGCTATTTAGAAACCACATCGATTGAAGAACTAGAGAACCGTGATTACCAAATTCCTGAAACGATGGCAATTCTTAAAGAATCACTTGAAGGATTACGTAAGTTAGCCGTTGATATTCGTACCGCTGC
>SKGI01000127.1 GCA_007117555.1 Candidatus Izemoplasma sp.
AATTCGTGTCATGGCGTATACAAAAGGTGTGTCAAGCAAGGCCACGATCAGCTTAATTAGATAAGTGGTTAAAATGATATCAATCAATATACTTGGTTCGAGAACCCCAAGAAAAGCAATAGGGACAAAAATCAAGGAATCAATCAGTTGACTGAAAGCGGTCGAACCCATATTTCGAATGACAAGTGTCCGCCGTCCTGGGAAACGTTGGCGAATTTTTTGAAACAGATGGACATCGAGTAACTGACTTATTAAATAAGCCGTTAAACTGGCAATTGCTACACGCAAGAAACTGAAATCACTAAAGTTTAATGCAAATAAAAATGTGAGTGCATCATGGGCTTCATCGCCTTCTGCAGGATGAAACCAAACAGCAAACTGCATGACAATCAGTGCGCTTAATAACGTGAAAAATCCGATGAATACAGAACGTTTCGCCACCTTTAAACCGTATTTTTCACTTAAGGTATCCGTTGCAAGAAAAATCGATCCAAAGGTAATATTGCCTAGTGTAGCTGTCAAACCAAATAATTCAACAAGCTTTAAAACTTGAATGTTGGCTAGTACCGTGCCCGTTGCAATCCACACAATTAGACCCGTCTTACCAAACAGTTTATAAGCCGCTGTCATCAAGAAGAAATTCGTTAATGCAAATAAAACCCAAATCCATTCGTTACTCACAATTAAGCCTCCTAGTTTTGATAGCGCAGGATGGTTTCGAACTGCGTGTTTCTGGGCTATTGTAGCGTGAATAGAGTGATTTGTCAACGAGAAGGGAAGTCGTCGCTGTTTTTTTCTTACGAGTGGTGTGGTATAATAGCATAAGTTAAACACGATGGGGTGAAAGTGTGGAGAAACGAGCCGCCATCTTACCAGGATTCATGCTTTTAATCATGGGCATATTGGCCATTGTCTTTAAAGGCAATTGGCCTATTTTAGCCATTTTGGCGCTTGCGGCACTTTTCATTGTGCTCAACGCCTATTTTGTGGTGCGCTATGTCAAACATCGTGATGATACGATTTTAATGTTGCGTAAATCCGTCCATGAACACGAACGGGTACTCAAACGAAAAGAACGTGTCGAGGAACAACTGATTGTAGCTGTTCCAACGGGGATTATGTTAATTGGTGAGCAGTATGATATCCAATGGGCCAATGACGCTGCGAAAGCCATTTTTGAAAACACACTCGAAGGAAAAAATTTAGCGATGATTCATAAGCCACTCAAAGAGACACTTTCTCTTGAAGATACCGATAACGGCATTACGATGAAAATTTATGAACATTGGTATGACATCCGTTATGAGCGTTCATCTAGAGCGTTGTTTTTCTATCAAGTGAGTGAACGCGAAGAAATTAAACGAAACCATTACCGAAGCACGACGGTTGTCGGTGTATTGCATCTTGACAATTTAGAAGATGCGCTCGATGTCTTTGATGTTCAAGAGCGCAACGAAATTCAAGGAAAATACCTTGGAGCCTTAGATGACTGGGCGTATGATAAAGGATTTTACACGGTACCGCTCAGTACATCAAAAATGATTGTTTTTATGCATCGACATAATTTAGATGCGTTAATTGAAAACAAATTCAACATCATCGATACGATTGCGGAAATCTCGAAACAAAATGAATTGATGATTACACTAAGCGGTGGTTTTGCCTGTGCAAACATCCCCCTCTCTGAACTTGGAGAACTGGCCGAAGCAGCCCTCGATCTTGCCTTATCAAGAGGGGGCGATCAAATCGTTGTCAACATGCCGGGTGAAGCGTCTAAAGTGTTTGGTGGCAATACGAACACGCAAGAAAAACGCACCCGTATTTCAAGTCGGATTAATGCGCAAAGACTCGCCCAAATTTTTGAACAGGCCAATCACATTTTAATCATGCCGCATACCCATCCCGATACCGATGCGTTAGGCAGTGCCATTGGCGTATTAAAAATGGCCCAAGCACTCAATAAGGAAGCGAGCATCGTACTCGATTTTGATGCGCTTGATAAAACCGTACGTAAAATCATTCAATTGATGGAGTATGAGTATGTTTCACTGCTCGATTATCTTATCACCTCTGAAGAAGCGAAAGAACGGATCAATCGCGATACCGTGCTCGTACTTGTAGATCACCATTCGCGCGGTCAGTTGATTGATGAATCCTTATATCGAATCGTACCTAATTTTGTTATCATCGACCACCATCGTAAGCTACAAGATTTTCTCGATGGGGCGAAGATGACCTATTTAGAACCGTATGCGTCTAGTTCTACTGAGTTGGTTGTTGAGATGATTAACGTATTTAAAGCGGAAGTGACCATCAATCCCTTTGAAGCGACCATCATGCTTTCTGGGATCATCGTTGATACAAATAACTTTATGTATCGAACGGGCTCAAGAACGTTTGAAGCGGCTGCGTTGCTTAGAAAGTTTGGGGCCGATACATACAAAGTGAAAAATATCTTACGTGAGTCGTTGAAAGATATACAAATCAAATCGCAGCTTTTGTCACTTGCGGAAGTCATTAAAAAACGCTTTTCGATTGTTGTTGTGCCTGAAACGATTGGTGCAGACCGCAGCATGCTAGCACAAATCGCTGATGATTTACTTGAAATCGACAATACCGTCGCGGCATTTACCATCGGTCTAATCGACAACACAACTGTAGGCATTAGTGCACGCAGTCTTGAAGGCTTTAATGTTCAAATTGTCATGGAAGCCTTTGGTGGGGGTGGGCACTTGAATAATGCGGGTACGCAAATCGAAAACACCGATCTACAAACCGTTAAAACCAACTTGGTTACTTATTTGGAACAATCTGTGCAGGAGGAGAAACCTATGAAAGTCATTTTAAAGAAAGATTTAAAAAATCGTGGTAAGAAAGGTGAAATCATTGAAGTTGCGGCGGGCTATGGTAACTATTTGCTGACAAGCAAACAAGCCATCGAAGCGACAGCGGAAAACTTACAAGCCATCGAAGATGAGAAGGACCGCCAAAAAGAGACCGAGCGTAAAGAACTTGAAGCGATGAAGGCTTTGAAACAACGCCTCGATTATCGCGCTGTTAAGCTGTATGTTAAAATCGGTGAAACGGGTAAGTTTTATGGCAAAATTAGTGCGAAACACATTGCCGATGCGTTGCTTGAACAACATGAAATTGAAATCGATAAACGCAAGATTGTCATGCCAGACAATTTAGATACGCTTGGGACACATGAAGTAAAAGTCAAATTACATAGAGACGTCACCGCATCCTTCGAGTTGCTGGTTTTGGAAGCTTAGTATGGAAGAGCGTAGTATACCCCACAGTAAAGAAGCCGAACAAAATGTTCTTGGCGCGGTGTTTATCGATCCAAATACGATTAAAACATTGGTGGATAAACTCGAACAAAATGATTTTTATTTACGTCGCCACCGGTTAATTTTTGGGGCGATTTCCGAACTGTATCAAGACAACATTGATATTGATTACACCACACTGATTAGTCGTCTTGAAACCACTGAACTGCTTGCGGATGCCGGCGGTGCCGATTATATTTTTGGCTTAGCCGATACGACGCCATCCGTTGTGAATCTTGAACACTATATCAACATCGTCAAAGATAAAGCCATCGTCCGAAACATGATTGAAGTCGCCAAAAAAATCGCGGATGAAGGGTTAAAAGCAACGGATATGATTACGTTTATCGATGAGGCAGAGAAACGTGTCTTTGACGTAGCTAAATCACGGCGGACCTCAGATTTCGTCCACATCCGTAAAGCCACACAAGAAGTGTTAGAAAAAACCGAAGCCGCCAAAAACCACAAAGGGGATTTACTCGGTCTTGACACAGGGTTTAGAGAACTGAACTATTATACATTTGGTTTGCAGCCGAATGAGCTTTATATCATCGCTGCGCGCCCGTCTATGGGTAAAAGTGCTTTTGCACTCAATGTGGCCACAAACGTAGCCAAACTCCCAAACAAGCCTTTTGTTGCTTTCTTCTCACTTGAAATGGGAGTCGATCAACTTGTTGGGCGGATGTTATCGAGTGAGTCGAATGTTAAAAGCAGTCACATCCGGACAGGTGAGATGAAAGCCATTGAGTGGCAACAACTCTCAGTCGCGAGTGAAAACTTAAGCCAACTTAACATTTTGTTCGATGATTCCGGCACGGTTAAAGTCACGGATCTCAGGCAAAAATGTCGGAAACTCGCTCAAGAAAAACAGCTTGATCTAGTTGTTATCGACTACTTACAGTTGTTGTCTGGATCAAAGGATCAACCGAATCGTGTCCAAGAAGTTTCGGAAATATCGAGAACACTTAAAGAAATGGCCCGTGAGCTCAAAATTCCTGTTATTGCTTTAAGTCAGCTATCACGAAGCGTTGAGAATCGAACAGACAAAAAACCAATCTTAGCCGATTTACGTGAGTCAGGTTCGATTGAACAAGACGCCGATGTCATCTTGTTTCTCTACCGTGAAGATTATTATGCGCAAAAAGAAGATAAGGTGCTCAGTGACATGGTCGACATTATGGTGGCTAAAAACCGTTCAGGTGCGGTCAATCTCAAAGGGTTCCAGCTGGTGTTTAAAAAAGCGTATAGCCGGTTTCGCGATAAAACGATCGCACAAACTGCGACCACCGATGAACTCGAAGATATTGATGATTAAAGATACGCACGCCAATGCGTATCTTTTTGATTAACTTAAAAATACTAGTAATTAGTAGTATTATTTTAAATTAAATATATGCAAAGTGATTAGTTTATGTTTTTAAGAAGTATTTGTTTAACACTTTTGAAAACGAGTCATTTTCATTTTTAACAGGAGAATATCGAGTCGAATGCACATGCATTTTGGTTGCATCCACAGTGCTTTCGTTTTAGAATGATGACGGTTAAAAAAGGAGGCAATAAGATGCGATGGTTACAGGCGATACACCGTCATCTCGTCTTGAGTATTTTGACAGCGATGGCATTTGGGTTTATCCTCGGTATTTTGATTGATACAGAAAGGTTACGTGTCATGGTCACGCCGCTTTCTTTTTTAATGGTTTATCCGCTGATGGTGACGCTTAACTTTCGCAGTTTGCTTGAGCGTGGCAATTGGAAGCTTCAAGGGGTTACACAACTCATTAATTTTGTGTATTTACCTTTGTTAGCGGTCGTGTTTGGCTGGATCTTTTTTCCTCAAGAAGATAATTACCGACTGGGTATTTTGTTGATTGCGCTTTTGCCGACTTCAGGTATGACAGTTTCATGGACTGTCATGGCTAAAGGCAATGTTAAAGAAGCAATTCGCATGATTGTGATTGGACTCATGCTTGGGGGATTGATTACACCGCTTTACATTGGTGCGGTTTTTAGTGAGGCCGTGGCGGTGCCTTTCGGTAGCATCTTAACGCAAATCGGCTTGATTGTGTTCTTGCCGATGGCACTTGGTTTTTTGACCCAACGCCTATTGGTCGCAAAAGTTGGAGCCGAACAGTTTAAAACATCACTCAAACCGATTTTTCCGATTTTTTCGACACTCTCAGTCGTGGTGCTCATTGGCATTGTCATGAGTCTTAGAGCGACGATGTTGCTTAATGACCCTGCGGTCTTACCACGGTTGCTCATTCCGATTATTCTTGGTTATTTGATTATGCTTATCACCATTGATTTCATTGGACGCCGCTTGTTTGAACGCGCGGATCGCGTTGCCTTAATTAACGGCACAATGATTCGCAGTCTGTCGCTTGCACTTGCGGTGGCGTTAACTGTTTTTGCGGAACGTGGGCCCGCTATTGCCTTAGTCATCGCCTTGGCTTATATTGTTCAAGTCCAGTTGGCTGCTTGGTATGTAAGACGCACGATACGGTTATTACCCGCCTCATCATGAGTGCGGGTTTTTTGTTAAAAAGTGGACGTCTTTAATGGTATTTTATGTGACACGGTGGTATAATAATCCGCGGTATAAAGGAGGTGCCTCATGACAACGGAACTAAAACGTAAAAAACCGATGAAAGTTAAGATTGATTTGACCAGTGGTTCGATCTTGCTTAAACTCCTTGTTGTTGCGGTACCGATGTTGTTGACAAGTCTTGTTCAAATGGCTTACAACCTTACCGATCTTTTTTGGTTATCACGGATTTCAAGCATCGGCGGCAATCCCGATGAAGCGGTAGCGGCCGTTGGCACCGCGGGTTATGTCCCGTGGTTTGGCTTCGGACTTATTTTGATTGCGCGCATCGGTGTCAGTGTCCGCGTTAGTCAAGCAGCGGGGCGTAACGATGCTGAACGCGTGAATGCCATGGCGACGAATGGGTTTGTGTTAATGGTTGTTCTAGGTCTTTTATATGTCCTTGCTGGCACACTTTTTGCCACGCCTTATTTTAACTTATTCAACTTGACGAATCCAAATGTTCAAGCGCAAGGTGTCCGTTATTTACGGATTGTATCTGCTTTTGGGATGAGTGTCTTTCTTGTCAATTTGTTCAATGGCATTTATGATGGCCTCGGTAAGACAATCAATGCCTTTTATATTACGGCAAGTGGCTTGATATTTAATATGGTGCTTGACCCCATATTGATTCTTGGCCTCGGCTTCGGGGTGACAGGAGCTGCTTTAGCTACCGGAATTTCGCAAACGCTCGTCTTGTTTATTTATGCTGGAATATATCTTTCTAAATACCGCCCTGCGCGTTTGCATTTCAAACGTTATGTCAATAAGATCGATCTAAAAAATATCGCCTTTTTAGGATTCCCTGTAGGCATTCAAAGCATGCTGATGACGAGCATTGCCATTGCGCTTGGCATTATGGTGGCTGAATATGGTGAAACAGTGATTGCCGTATCGCGAATTGGCAGTCAAATAGAAGCATTGAGTTGGATGATTGCTTCTGGCTTTCAAGTGGCCTTAGCTGCCTTTGTAGGACAAAATGTCGGGGCAGGGCAGTTCGATCGGGTACGTGCAGGTTATCGTCTTTCGATGATGTTGCTCGTACCGTATGGACTGTGGGTAAATGCCTTACTCTTTTTTGGTGCGCGACCCCTCTTCTCTGCCTTTATCAGTACCGAACCGACTTTAACTCAAGGCATTGACTACTTACGCATTCTGAGCCTTTCACAACTGTTTATGATTCTTGATATGGTCACGGCGGGTGCCTTCAATGGCCTCGGCCGTACCACCATTCCTTCAGTCATTCAAATAATCGGAAACGGCTTGCGCATCCCACTAGCAATCGTGCTGAGCGCGCTCTTAGTAGTCCCATATCATGGGATTTGGTGGGCCCTAACAATCAGTTCTATTTTTAAAGGTGTTGTACTGGTTGCCCTCTTTGCCATTTTCATGCGTCGAATGTTACGAAAACTTCAAACTGCTGGACTTGAAAAGGGACCCAAAGTAGCCTATAATTGACACGGAGTGATACATGTGAAAGCACGATTAGATACTATTGTCAAACGGTATGAAGAAATTCATACCCAATTAAGCGACCCAGACATTACCCGTGATATTGAAAAACTTAAAACGTTGTCGCAAGAACAAAGTCGCTTACAAGAAACCGTCGAAACATATCGACACTTTCTTGACATGGAACAAACCATCCGTGATTTAAAAGAGATGGCTAAAGATTCAGATCCCGATATTCGTGATATGGCCTTACTTGAACTTGAAGAAAGTAAGACAACACTAAAAAAGCTCGAAGATCAACTGACGCGCTTGCTCATTCCAAAAGACCCAAATGACGAGAAAAATGTCATCGTCGAAATTCGTGGTGCAGCCGGCGGCGATGAAGCCAACATATTCGCTGGGGATTTGTACCGAATGTACGTAAAATACGCCGAACAAAAAAGGTGGAAAGTCGACATTGTTTCGGCCGAAGAAAGTGCCGCGGGTGGATTCAGTCAAATCGAGTTTACTGTCAGTGGCGATAAAGTGTACGCCTTGTTGAAATATGAGTCCGGCGCCCACCGGGTACAACGGGTCCCTCAAACCGAATCACAAGGACGGATTCACACCTCAACTGCGACCGTACTCGTATTGCCTGAAGCGGAAGAAATTGATGTAGAGATGAACATGGCTGATCTGCGTGTGGATACGTTTCGTTCAAGTGGTTCTGGCGGCCAAAGTGTTAACACCACAGACTCTGCAGTACGGATTACCCACATGCCTACAGGCATCATCGTCACATGCCAAGACGGTAAGAGCCAACACGAAAACAAAGCGACGGCACTTAAAGTCATGCGAGCGCGTCTACATGATAAAATTATCCAAGAACAACTTGAAAAAGAAGGTGCAGAGCGCCGCTCGAAAATTGGTACCGGTGACCGCAGTGAAAAAATTCGCACCTACAACTACCCACAAAACCGGATTACCGACCACCGAATTGGCTACACCATCCAGCAACTCGACCGGGTGATGGAAGGCCGCATTGAACCGATTATTGAAGCGTTAATCGAAGAAGAATTCCAACGGAAACTCGCTGGAGAAACATCGGATTAAGCGCGTTTAGGAGACAAACATGCCCACATATAAAGAAGCACTCAACATCCATGAAACGTATGCCCTTAATAACGATAAAGAACCGTCTGCCATTCGTCTACTTATGTTGCACATAAGTGGCTACAGTGGCGCGGATTTTCTGAGTCACCAAGATGACATGATGGATGACAGCCAATATGCTCAATTTCGCACAATGGTCGATGAGTACGTCATCAAGCATCGCCCTGTTCAACACATTACTGAATGTGAGACGTTTTACGGCTATCCTTTTTGTGTCAATAAAAATGTGTTGATTCCTCGTTTTGAGACAGAAGAACTGGTCGGTTATTTACTCGACTTAGTTGAGACTTATTTTACAAAAACCAACACCGCACTCGATTTAATCGATGTCGGCACAGGATCAGGCTGTCTCGCCATTACGCTTGCGCTTGAAAACCCTCGCATTCGAGCTCAAGCGACAGAAATTAGTATAGAAGCTTTAGAAGTCGCAAAACGTAACGCACAGTCTTTAAATACGGATGTGACGTTCCATCAAGGGAACTTACTCGAACCCGTTTTAGACCAAAAGTTTGACATTTTAATCTCTAATCCACCCTACATCCCCAACAATGAACCACTTGATCCCCTCGTTAAAAACCACGAACCTCATCTTGCTTTATTTGGGGGCGAAGATGGATTAGATTTTTACCGGGCGATTCTTAAAGATGCCGAACGTGTTTTGAAACCCCACTATATCATCGCTTTTGAACATGCGTATGATAAAGCCCGAGATTTGAAAAAATTGTGCAAGAAAACACTGTCTGATGTATGTATTATTCAAAAGAAGGACATGCAAGGCAAAGACCGGATGACTTTCATTGTCAAGAAGCCATAAAAAAAGTTTTATATAAATATAAAGAGCGTGTCGAAGCTTGACACGCTTTTAGGTGCTGTGGCATAATACGAGCGATATGGAGGGGAATCATATGAAAAAACTTGTTATCGTTGAATCACCGAGCAAATCCAAAACCATCAAACAATACCTCGGCAGTGATTTCGAGGTCTTATCTTCGAAAGGTCATATCCGCGATCTTTCGATTTCTGGTGTGGGTGGATTAGGACTTGATATTGAAAACAACTTCACACCCAAATATGACATCATCGCCAATAAGGAACGGACAGTTAAAGATTTGACTAAAGCCGCCAAAAAAGCGGATGAAATTTATCTTGCAACAGACCCCGACCGTGAAGGCGAAGCAATCAGTTGGCATCTTGAGCAAATTTTAGATGCACAAGATAAGCCTACGTACCGTGTCATCTTTAATGAAGTGACCAAGCAAGCGGTACGAAAAGCCTTTGATAATCCTCGTGAAATTGATCACGGTCTCGTCTCTAGTCAGGAGACCCGCCGAATTCTCGACCGGATTATCGGGTTTAAGTTAAGCAAATTACTTCAAAATAAAATCAAATCAAAATCGGCAGGCCGCGTCCAATCAGCTGCCTTGAAAATTATCGTAGATCGCGAAAAAGAAATCGAAGCGTTCACACCTGAAGAGTATTGGAAAATCCAAGCGGTATTCAAAGCTTTTGAAGCTGAGTTGACAAACATTGACAAAAAACGAGCGAAGCTACCCGATGAAGCCGCTGCGGACGCCTTACTTGCGGACCTTTCCAAAACATTCACCGTCGAATCAATCAAAGAACGCGACCGAAAACGTGCCCCAAAGCCACCTTTCACAACATCCTCTTTACAACAAGAAGCGTCCAACCGCTTGAACTTCAACGGTCAAAAAACGATGATGATCGCCCAAAAACTATATGAGGGCATCGAATTACAAGATGAAAAACAAGGTTTAATAACGTATATGAGAACGGATTCAACACGGATGAGTTCAGCGTTCATGGAACCAGCAAGGCAACACATCGCGCACATTTATGGCGCTGATTTTGTGTCGCGTCGCAAACTGAAGGCGGGAAAAAAAGGCCAAGACGCGCATGAAGGCATACGCCCTACCGATATTAAGTACACACCTGAAACGGTAAAACAATATCTCAATCGTGATGAGTATCGTCTATACAAGATGATTTACTTGCGCGCCATCGCATCCTTGATGCGTTCGGCCCGCTTCACTTCAACAACGGTACGACTTGCGTCGGGTAAAACCATTTTTAAAGTACGTGGTCAACACTTAAACTTCCCGGGCTACTTACGGGCGTATGGAGAGTATGAAACCATTGAAGATAAGGCCATTCCTAAACTTGAAGAAGGTCAAACTATTGAAGCTGAACAGTTCAACAAAAGCCAACACTTCACGCAACCACCAGCCCGTTTCACAGAAGCGAAACTGATCAAAGAAATGGAAGAAGTCGGCATTGGCAGACCGAGCACCTACTCCCAAACCGTCTCAACATTAAAAAACCGCAAGTATGTCAATCTTGAAGACAAGAAATTTATCCCCACTGAACAAGGACGTCTAACGATTGAAAAACTCGATGCTTACTTCAGTCGAATCATCAATGTTGATTACACAGCAAGGATGGAAAAAGTACTCGATGACATCGCAACCCGTGAAACCGAACAAACCGCAATCATCAGCGATTTTTATCACACATTCATCCCTCTAGTTGAAAAAGCCAATGAAGAAATGGAAAAAGCCCCACCTAAACTGACCGGTGAAACGTGTCCAAAATGTGAACGCCCTATGGTGTTCCGTGAATCAAAGTATGGCACATTCGAAGCATGTAGCGGTTATCCTGAATGTAAGTACATCAAACCAAACGATAAGCAAAAAGCGGAACCTAAATCAACCGGCATCACATGCCCTAAATGCGGCAAAGGGACCATTGTCGAGCGGACCGCAACACGCGGTCGCAATAAAGGTAACACCTTTTATGCCTGCAATAATTTCCCGCGCTGCCGTCACATCATGAGTGGTACACCGATTGACGAAGCATGCCCTGAATGCGACAAACCGCTTGTTGAGACACAAGATGGCACGGTGCAGTGCGATGATCAAGAAACGTGTAAATATCGACGCACATCTTGAAGGCCAAGCCCTATTTTTTGTAGGTTGTATATTTTTTTGAGTGTAGATATTGACATAAAAATATACCTATGTTATTATTTAAGTGCGGCTGAGAAGTCGCGAACTTATCCCTTACATAGCATGGTGAATAATTCATTTATTCACACATCCCCTTCCTTAATCCGCCGAGAGGCGGATTTTCCCTTTTAGGGGGTTTTTTTCAGTTTTGAACAAGTTAAGAATGTGCTATAATACAAAGTGAACCTTGAAGAAAGCGGTGCATGAATCATGGGATTTTTCAAAAATTTGTTTCAATCCAAAGCACGTAAACAACAAGCCCAAAAATATAAAATGGGCATGGCTAAGACGCGCGATAGTGTCTTAGGGCGACTCGATCGTTTACTCGTCGAAGGCGCGCGTATTGATGAAGCCCTCTTCGAAGATATTGAAGAGATTTTCATTATGGCCGACATGGGCGTTGACACCGTGTTGTCGCTGGTCAATCATCTTCGGGAAACCGTTGAAGTGAACCGAATTGAAAATGCTGAAGCACTGCGAGAAATGATTGTAGAAGAAATGTTTAAACGTTATGTCAAAGACGAGATTATTGACACGAATCTCGATGTTAATCATGACTTAAGTGTCTTATTGTTTGTTGGGGTAAATGGTGTCGGGAAAACAACGACCATCGCGAAAGTCGCCCATCTACTTAAACAATCTGGCAAAAACGTTATGATGGTTGCCGGTGACACGTTTCGGGCTGGGGCGATTAACCAGCTTCGCATTTGGAGTGAGCGCACGGGCAGTCATTTTTTTGAGAAACCCGAAGGCTCCGACCCATCGAGTGTCATGTATGATGCGATTCAGTATGCACGTAACCAAGGGATTGATGTGTTGCTTTGTGATACAGCAGGCCGTCTTCAAAACAAAGCCAACTTAATGAAAGAACTTGAAAAAATTCGCAAAGTGATTGCGCGTGAAATTACAGACGGACCGCATGAAACGTTATTAGTGCTTGATGCAACGACCGGCCAAAATGGCATGTCACAAGCACGTATTTTTCATGAAGTGACGGAGTTGAGTGGTGTCGTATTGACGAAACTTGATGGCACCGCTAAAGGCGGCATCGCTTTAGCGATTAAAGAGTCATTTGACATACCGATTAAACTGATTGGCCTTGGTGAAACACTCGATGACATTGAGTATTTTGACATCGAAGAATACATTTACGGGCTGTTTTCAGATTTATTATGAGCGATCTCGAACGACATGTAGCTGTCAATGCCTTGCTCGATGCCTATGGCAGTTTACTTACCGAAAGGCAACGGATAATTTTAGGCTACTATTATGAAGACAATTATACGCTTGCAGAGATTGCCGATCTTGAAGGGATTAGTCGTAATGCCGTCCATGATTTACTGCATCGGACGGTTAAAAAACTTGAAGATTACGAGCGTAAATTACACAGTCTAAAAAAACGGGGCACGTTGTCTGAAGCGATGGCTCAACTTGAAGCACATGCGGATCATCCTGATGTTGCACGTGCGCTCGATTTACTAAAAAAGGTGGAATAGCATGGCATTTGAACAACTGTCAGATCGGATGCAGATGGCGCTACGCCGTTTACGTGGTAAAGCCCGTCTCAATGAAAAAGATATTGAAGAAATGATGCGCGAGATCCGTCTTAGTTTGCTTGAGGCGGATGTCAATTTTAAAGTCGTTAAAGCGTTCACAAACACGGTTAAAGAACAAGCGCTTGACGAGAAAATTTATAAAGGTCTCAACCCATCCCAACAAGTCGTCAAAGTCGTTCATGAAGCGTTGACTGATCTTCTAGGCGGTGAAACAAGCGTCTTTACCTTAAAAGGTCATGGCACGACGACGGTGATGTTATCAGGTTTGCAAGGTTCAGGGAAAACCACAACCGCTGCTAAAATCGCCCGATATGTACGAAAACACCATAGCGTAAAACCGTTGCTTGTCGCACTCGACGTGTACCGACCCGCTGCGGTTGAACAACTTGTGACCTTAGGTAAACAGCTTGATATTCCTGTCTTTGAACAAGGCACTTCTGAAGCCCCCGAAACGATTGCTAAAGCAGCCCTTGATCACGCACAGTCAATGGGCTATGACTTTATCATTTTCGATACCGCAGGCCGGCTGCATATTGATACATCGATGATGGATGAACTGCAACGGGTCAAGGCGACCATCAAGCCAGATGAAATTTGGTTAGTACTCGATGCGATGACTGGGCAAGACGCGGTGAGTGTGGCTGAACATTTCCACCAATCGCTTGGGGTAAGCGGTGCCGTCATTACGAAACTCGATGGCGATACCCGTGGTGGCGCCGCGCTCTCGCTAAGACATGTGGCCGATGTGCCCATCAAGTTTATGGGACTTGGCGAAAAAACCGATCAACTCGATGTCTTCCATCCTGAACGTATGGCGGGCCGGATTTTAGGCATGGGGGACATGCTTACGCTGATCGACAAAGTGACAGAAAATGTCGATGAATCGGACATGATGAATATGATGGAAAAAATGATGTCCGGACATTATAACTATAACGACTTCCGCAAGCAGCTACGCATGGTCAAGCGGATGGGCTCCCTGGGTGGCCTCATGAAAATGATTCCCGGCATGGGGAAGATGATGAAACAAGTCGATGTCGACGATAAACAGTTGGTGTTTGTCGAGGCGATTATCGGTTCGATGACAGAGAAAGAACGCAAGAAACCTAATTTAATTAAACAAAGCAGCAGTCGTCGCCGACGGATTGCAAGTGGTTCGGGCCGTAGCGTCGCCGAAGTCAATCGACTCATCCAATCGCTTGAACAACAAATGCAAGCATTTAAAAAAATGGCGCATATGGATCCTAATAACATGAACCCAAATCAAGCAGCCAAACAAATTGCACCGACGCAAAAACGACAAAAAAAGGGCAAGGGGAAAGGTCGTGGGGGTTTCCGTTTCTAAAGCAATCCCACCACTACAACAATCAAAAACACCTTCACGTTTCCCTGATGCACTGGGAAACATGAAGGTGTTTTTCATTGATAACAAGGTTTAACTATTTTAAATAATCATCAAGAAACCGTTCAATGGCATACTCAGTATGACGGTGTGGACTGACAACATCGGCGACAGCTAACAAATCAGGGTGGGCATTTTTCATCGCCACGCCAACACCCGCATACTGTAACATCT
>SKGI01000114.1 GCA_007117555.1 Candidatus Izemoplasma sp.
ATCACTTCTTGGTAAATCAGGTGTTTCATCACCATTTCCGTTCTCTTCACCGTTACCATTTTCTGCACCGTTTTCTTCACCATTATCATTTTCTTCATCGTTTTCTTCTTCAACAGGCAAATGGAAGGCTTTTAAGCTGTCAAAGAGGTGCGCGCCAGAAAGTTGCTTGATAGGATTGCTGTTCATATCTTTGAAGTTAAAGTTGAACTCTTCTTCAGTGAATGCATCGGTATCATTGAAAGTAAGCGAGGTATCAAGTGCTTCACGGAAAGGATATAAGTAGTTATACATCAAAATGAAGTATTCCAATACTTCTTCAGGTTCAAGCAAACGGGTATTTTCTTCAGTAAATTCATTAGGCGTCAGTTCAAAAATGTCACAAGAAGTCGGTTGGTCACCATTCTCTTCCCCATTTTCCTCGCCATTTTCTTCACCGTTACCATTCTCTTCCCCATTCTCCTCACCATTTTCTTCACCATTTTCTTCTTCGGCAGGGTCACAGACGAAGAGGCGTAAGCCAGCAGGGGCACCTGAGATTGCATAAGGGACTAAACCAAAGTGACGGTAGACGTTTTCTGCTTCGGTTTGTGATAAGAAAAGCAATTGAATGGCCGTGACATCCCCACGATTGTCGCGCTGGTAAATGCGGTCAACCTCACCCATCAATGTTTGATCGGGATTGTTTTCAATGTCTTGTAGAACTTGAGCGCGGGTATGCGCCGTTCTTGAGAGGTTTAACCGAACAAATCGTTCGACAGACTCATTATCATCAGGATTGAAACCAGCCATAACAGGTGTCATCCGGTAGTTCTTTTCCACTTCAAGGCGTTGTTCATCAGTTAGGCCATCGATGACTTCTTGGTCATTGGTGCCAAACTTTAATCGCTCGATTTCTTCGTCGATTTCTTCTTGAGTAAATGTGTCGAAGTACTCACTCAATAAAGCTTCGTCAAGATGATTGACGAGATGGGTGATGCCTTCGGTCAGTTTCATACGTTCATATAGTTCTTGTCGGCTAATGCTAATGTTTCCAAGATTCACAAAAACATCATCGGGATTGCTAATCATTGGATTTGGCCGTTCACGCGTGAGGAAATTGCACCCTACTGATAACATGATTACCAAAATGAAAGAGCCAACGATAATGGACATTTTTTTAACAATGGCAGCGTTCACAAATATCACTCCTTAAAATTATACGCATTATATATATTACCACCATTCCCTTTATATGACAACACATAAAACCATGAAATTCTTTTCAGACCCGTTTCAATGTCACTAAGGTGCAAAACAGTCTATCTTAGTTGCAAACATGTTTAAAAGGTGTATAATGTTTTTGTATCGGAGGGATTGCATGGAAATTACGGTTTTAGCAAGCGGCTCAAAAGGTAACTGCACTGTCATTAAGACCGATGCCATTACACTGCTTATTGATGCCGGTATCAGTTTCAAACGAATCAAAGGGTTGCTTGCCGTGCAAGGCATCGACAGTTTAACGCTTGATGCAGTATTATTGACGCATGAACATATCGATCATGTCAAAGGGCTTGAAAGAGTGTTAAAAGAAACACCAGCGATGCTTTATGCGACAACGGCGACTTTCAAGCACTTACAAAACAAGACGACAAAAGTCATAAACCCTAATAAGCACCAACCGATCATAAACGGAACACCGTTCATGTTAGGCGATTTGGTCATTACACCTATGCGCGTCTCTCACGATGCAGTCGATGCCCTTGGTTTTGTCATTCAAGAAGGCGACAAAACACTCGTGTATATGACTGACTTAGGCTATTTGCCGATCGAAGACTATCCAGCAATTATGAATGCTGATATGTACATTTTTGAAGCGAATTATGATGTTTCGCTCCTCTTTTCATCTTCACGACCGCATTATCTTAAACGGCGCATCGATTCGGTCCGTGGCCACATGTCCAATACAGATTCAGCGTATCACATGTGCCACCTTATTGGACCACGAACTAAAACAATCGTGCTAGCCCACCCGTCTGAAGAGTGCAATACAGCGCGTCATGTCCTTGCGACGTATCGAGAAGTGTTCCAAGACTACGACCGCAACCTCGATGATTATGAAGTCATCGTCGCCAAACAACACGAACCAATCCCAACATTAGTTCTTTAGTAGTGAGAATATATATGAGGAGTGATTTTCATGGATCATGAAAAACGAATAAAAAAAGTGTGTGCTGATTTTTTCCAAGTCCCCCAAGAAGACATAACCCTTGAAAGTCGTTTAATGGGCGGTATGTCCAACTTCACGTATATCATCTCTGTGAAAGAAGATCGCTACACATTCCGTATTCCAGGTAAAAATGCCGAAAAGTTTGTTGACCGTACGGTTGAGAAGCACCACCTAGAACTGATCCGACCGCTTGACTTAGATAACGATACCGTGTATCTCGACTTAGAAAACGGCTATAAAATCGCCCGATACATCGAAGGGGTGCCGTTGCATGAGAAAAATCCCCACGATTATCTTGATGAAGCCGCCAACATCTTAAAAAAAATTCACCAAAGCCATCTTAAATCGCACTATGATTACAATCCACTCGGTCGCCTTGAGCGATATGAAGGACATTTGAAGCCTTACGGTCATTCGCATGATGCTAGGTATAACACTTTAAAAGCACAATGGCTTGATTTGAAGTCAAAGATTGACGTACATCCGAAAACATTAACCCATGGTGACAGTCAAATCAGCAACTTTGTCGTGACGGATGAACGACTTTACTTAATGGATTGGGAGTTTAGTGGCAACAACGATCCTTTTTACGACATTGCCTGCTTTGGTAATACCAATTTTGACCATGCCATTGCACTCTTACCTGTCTATCTTGGCAGAGCACCTGATGCTGAAGCATTCAACCGTCTTTATTTTTGGCGGACGTTCCAATGTCTACAATGGCATAATGTTGCTTTATATAAAGAATATATTGGTTTAAGTGCAGATCTTAAAATTGACTTTGCAAAAGTTGCCAACCTTTACCTCGACAAGGCAGAAGCATTGCTTGCTAAATTGAAATAAGTTAACCCTGTTTCTAAAATAGCCTGAAAACACTTGATGAAAGTGTTTTCTTTTTTGTTATCGTCACGTAAGATGTTGTCTAATCAACAAACTTGTTGTATAATTCATTTGTATGACAACATGAGGTTTTATATTATCATTTTGGAGGTAATTCAATGGCTACAAAAAAAGTTTTCCAGTCTATGGAAGGAAACCAGGCCGCTGCACATTGTGCGTATGCATTCACTGAAGTGGCTGGGATCTATCCAATCACCCCTTCTTCAAACATGGCGGAATATACCGACCTATGGGCTTCACAAGGTAAGAAGAACTTATTCGGTATGCCTGTTCGTGTTATCGAGATGCAATCGGAAGCCGGGGCTGCTGGTACCGTTCATGGATCATTGCAAGCTGGTGCTTTGACGACCACATTCACCGCATCACAAGGTTTGTTGCTTAAGCTACCAAACATGTACAAGATTGCCGGTGAACTCTTACCAGGTGTCATCCATGTATCGGCAAGAAGTATCGCGGTGCAAGCCTTATCTATTTTTGGCGACCATCAAGATGTCATGGCTGCACGTCAAACAGGCTTTGCGATGTTAGCGACAGGTTCAGTTCAACAAGTGATGGATTTAGCGGGTATCGCCCATCTTTCAGCCATCAAATCCAGCGTGCCATTCTTGCATTTCTTCGATGGTTTCCGCACGTCACACGAAGTCAACAAAGTTGAAGTGATGGATTATGAGGTGTTTGATCGTTTGCTTGATCGCGATGCAGTTCGTAATTTCCGGTCTCGTGCGCTTAACAGTGAACGGCCTGTGACGCGTGGGTCAGCGCAAAACGACGATGTATACATGCAAACCCGCGAACTACAAGAAAAGTTTTATACGGATATTCCTGATATCGTCAATGACTACATGCAAGAAATCTCTAAAGTTACTGGACGTGACTATGCGCCGTTTGTCTATTACGGTGACCCAGAAGCTGAAGACGTCATCATTGCTATGGGTTCAGTGACTGAAACCATTCGTGAAACCATCGATTATTTACAAGTCGTTGAAGGCCGTAAG
>SKGI01000043.1 GCA_007117555.1 Candidatus Izemoplasma sp.
ACTCGTTCAGCACTCGCTTGTGCTTGCTGAAAACGTGCCAATATATTCGCAAGTTGCATAACCGGTTCAAAAAACTGACCGACATAACTCACAAACACATACAAGACACCGACCGATATGACCGCATTCGACACATCAATACCGCCATAATAAAACACGAGGCCTGTCGCAATTGAGGCAATGAACAAAATCGTTGGAAAATAAAGACCTGCAAAGACGGCCGCACGAATCGAATGACGTCGCATATTTGATGTTAAACGATCAAAATCTTGAAAGTTACTCTCTTCTAATACAAGTGTTTTCGTTGTTTTAGCACCGGTAATACCTTCATTAAAGGCGCCGGTAATTTTCGAGTTTTGCTTACGTATTTCCCGAAACGCCTTCAAAATCCTTTTACGGAAAAATATGCTGACATAAATGAGCACAGGTAAAACACTTAACGTGATCAAGGCGAGTTTTACATTAATCACAAACATGGCAATGGTGATACCAATCATCATTAAGAAACCCCAAGTGAGATCGATCAAGCCCCATGATAAAATATCGCTTAAATTTCGAGAATCACTTGTCATGCGCGCCATAATCCAACCAACAGGCGTCCGATCATAATATGAAAATGGCAACGCTTGTAGTTTTTCAAATGCTTTTTTTCGGATGGTGTAGGCCAACTGATTTTGAATATGCCCTGCTACACGAATGAATGTAAAAACCATAGTCGCTAAAACCGTGACATAAATCAGATACATAATGATGAACCTCGGCAAAAGAGACAAGTCGTTTTCACCAATGATGCGATCGATGGCGTAACGGTTAATGAGTGGGTAGGCGACATCGACCGCTGCGAGCATTACGACGCTTAAAAAACCAATAAACAAATATTTTTTTAGCGGCTTAAGATAGGCGAAGATTTGTTTCCAAGTCTTCCAATTAAACTTAACATCCGTATACGACTCTTCTTCAAAATAAGCCATGATTAACCCACCTCCTTGTCGGGGGCTACGGTACTGCGTAGTAGTGAACTTTGAATATCCCAAAGCTCAGCATACAGACCGTTTTGCTCTAGAAGGCTTGCATGCGTACCTTGTTCAACAATTTCACCTTCATCGAGCACGATGATTTTATCCGCTTCTTTAGCTGTAATAATACGGTGTGTAATCAATATGACTGTCGTATCTTTCCAATAACTATTAAGCGCTTGTCTAATCTTAATGTCTGTCTCCGTATCGACAGCACTTAAGGAGTCGTCAAAGACAAGCACAGGTTTATCATCAAGCAACATGCGCGCTATGGCGACACGTTGTTTTTGTCCACCTGACAATGTCACACCGCGCTCACCAACCATCGTTTCATAACCTGCTTCAAAATTGATGATGTCTTCATGCACACGCGCGATAGTCGCTGCATTGAATACTTTATCTTTATCCGCTTTTTTATTCATAATCCCAATATTTTCATAAACAGACTTCGAGTAAAGAAAGGGTTCTTGTAAAATAATGCCCACATTTTTCCGCAAATGCCGTTTGTTGATGGTTTTTATGTCTTGACCGTCAAAAAGGATCTGACCTTCTTGATTTTCAAGCAAGCGAATAAGCAAATTAATTAATGTACTTTTCCCTGAACCCGTCTTCCCAACAATCGCCACAGTCTCACCTTTGTCAATTTTAAATGACACGTTTTTCAATAGTGGCTTGTCATCATCGTCAAACTGAAAGCTAACACGGTCAAACTCAATATGACCACTAATCGGTGGCGATGCCTTTGCATCCTCTTCATGTTCACTTGGCTGATTCATAATGTCATCGATTCGATCAAGCGCGACAGTCGTCTTCCCAAAGTCACCGATAATACGACCCATTTGTCTAAGCGGCCAAACAATCATCCCTACATACGCTAAAAAAGCGATGTATTCACCGGGTCCCATACGACCTTGTATTGTGAAGTAAATACCAAAAGAGGCTGTCAAACAAAATTGAATGAAAATTAAGAAATCACTTAAGCTCCAGTAATAGGCCATCAAATTAATCAATCGTTGGTTTTCATCGCGAAATGTGGTAGACGTTTTATCGAACTTATCGATTTCAAAGGTTTCATTCGCAAAAGCTTTGACAACACGAATCCCCGTGACATTTTCTTGTAAAGTCGTCGTCATCGTACCTTCGGCTTCTTCGACGCGTTTAAACACGCGTTTTACAAAAGTAAAATAGATGAACGCACTAAAAAAGATGATGGGGGCTACAGCCATTGATATGAGTGTTAAGGTGCTTTCCATACTTGACATTTGAATGACTGCAAACGTAATCAGAAAAATCATGCGTAATACTTCAATGAGTTGATCACCAATAAACACACGGTATGTCTCAACATCAGTCGTTGTCCGTTGAATTAAATCCCCAGTCTCAGCACGAGAATGATAGCTAAATGATAAGTCTTGTAATCTTTGATAAAGTGCATTACGTAAACGATACGCTGTGTTTTCAGCAAAATGAGCTAACAAAAAGCGATGGCTGAAAAAGAGCACCACCCTAAACAAGGTAAAGCCGACTGAAAATACCGCTACAAGAAATAGTTGCTGCTGAACTGTATCAGCCGCGACTATGGTTTGAATGAAATTAGGTAATGCTGAATCTTGGTCGTTTAAAACTGCATCAATAATATGTTGAATAAATAAAGGGGTTAAAGTTCGAAAGTATTGTAAAGCAATCAAAATAACGACTGCCATTAAGTAAAGTCGTATGAAGCCCTTCATCCATTTAGTAAATTGTTTAAAACGTCTCATGATGTCATCCTCGCTTTCTTATTAAGCCACCTAAAGCACAAAAAAATGCCTTCCATCTCACGATAAAAGACACTTTGAAGGATCCATGTAGTCAAAACGACATGTCAAAAAAGGTCTAGTTTATGTGTGTGATGGCGATGAAAAAATTCAGTCCAAACGACTGCTGCACCAAAGCAGATTGAAAACATATTTCTTTTGATCATGTCCATCACCTCGTTTCAATTCAGTTTATGTCATACACCTTTTATACTTTAGCACACCCCTCTTAAAATGTAAACGAAAAATTTGAAAAGTTAACGGATTTCATCATCAACAGGAATGGTTTCAGGCGGGTCCATCAGCAACATTGGATTTTTAAGATACTTTTTCGTCCGCTTGATTACTGTCGCCATATAAAAGCCATCACCAATCCGCTCATCAATGACAATTTTGTAGTCAAGTTGACGCATAGGGCGGATATTATCTGAGCGGTCCACGGCCGCATGGCGTTTTTTTGTGCCAAAAGCAAAAAACAACGTTGTCGTTCCAAAGTCATAAATATGATGAAAGACAGGTTGGATCCCTAAGCTGCCTAAATCGGTCACGAAAGCACTGGTGTGAAACGGCGATGCATTGATGAGAAACTTAGGCATAAGACGATGGTTATCAAGGAAGTTGACTACCATGAGTGCCCCCCGAATCATAAACCCTGGCAATAAATTGAACAGCCGTGCAGCTTTATCTGTTTTGTTGCGGCTGTTCGTTTCCTTGTTTGCTATGATAGCTTCGTTAACGCGATTGATGACATCAATCAGTGTGTCTTTGCGGTCAAAAGTAATTTTGATGACAGTTTCTTCAGCATCGATTTTAAACTCCCGTTTAATCGCAAAACTAAAGGCAATGTCTTTACGTGCATAAACTCTTGAACCTTTGACGAAGCGATTTACTTTTGGAAAATCGACCATTGTTCGCAACATGGCCGCTAAAACAACATGTAAAAAAATGACCCGATGGCCTTCTTTACGTAGTTGCTTAATCGTTTTTTCTGTTTCAGTTAAATCAACGGAGTCTTCAAAAAAGACTTGGGCATCATACCGTTTAGGCATGATATAAGGGATCAAACGCATAATTGGGTCTTTCGGTTTAATGCGCCGTCCATCTCGTCTATCAAAAAGCCATTTTTTCATCGCAGTCACTCCTCGCACCTATTATACCGCATTCGAACAAAAAATGGACCCTCTTTTTTAAGAGGGCCCTATTGTGTTATGCATC
>SKGI01000016.1 GCA_007117555.1 Candidatus Izemoplasma sp.
CCGGTACTTTTAGGTGAACCGCTTCACAAGGATAAAGCTTTCACACCGTACAGTCCAGTCAGTGGCACGGTTGTTCAGTTCGTCACGCGCGACGACCCATTTGGCAAACGCACCCGTGTTTGCATTATTGAAAATGACTATAAAAATACTACCCATACACGGTTGACCAAGGTTGACCAAAAAACGTTGATTCAAACGTATTTTGTGCCCCCAAGTCGTCTTGAGTCTTATCCATTTATTGAGAAGATGCCTCTAATCATTGATCTGCCTTTCATGAATGAACCATTTGTTTCTTTAGACCCAAAACATACACGAGAAGATTATGAGCAGGCTGTGACGGTTTTAGGCATTTTGCAAAAGTTCTGGCCTGCCGAAACCATTCATGTTTTAGCACCCATCGATGTCGACGTGAGTGCGTTTGAGAAAGCCAGCCTACCCGTTATTATCGAACGTGTCCGACCTGAAAAGCAAACGGATTACGCCCATAAACAGATCAATAAAGTCTTTAAAGATGCTCTTGTTCGTGAAAAACCATATCGGCTCTTGCGGCTTGAATCCTTGCTTAGACTCCATGATATGCTCACACATCATCGTCCCTGTGTGATGACACGTTTCGTCGTCAGTGGTGGTTTAACGCGTCAACCGACCGTATTTACTGTAAGGTTGGGTACTATGATGGATGACTTACGCAAAGTCTTTCAAGATTTCATCCCGACGAACTTAGCGATGTTGCACTTAAACAGTCTTCTTGAAAATCGGACACTGGCGCATGATCAGTTTGCGGTGACCGCAGACATGGTCAGCTTGCATGTTGAAGTCCATCGTGAGATTGAAGTTTATCCATGCATTGCATGTGGACTGTGCAATGAGCACTGTCCAGTTGGTATTTTACCTTCAAAAATCATGCATACTGTTGAAGATGGTATCGTCCTTGATTACATGAAAAGCGATGTATGCATCGAGTGTGGTCTTTGTGCCTTTTACTGTCCTTCTAAAATTAATGTCATGGCGTTTGTGCAAAAAGCTAAAGCCACCATGCGTCGAGGCAAATCATGATTAGCGTGGCGCGAGAGACGCCGATGGTTAGTACGGCGGAAAATACATTGAAGCGATGGATTAGTTATCACTTAGCGGTTGTATTTGTGACGCTTGTAGCCCTAGTATTACAAGCGGTCCTTGGCTGGTCACAACTTTTATTTGCAGCGATACAAGTTGTGTTAGCTGCAGGGTTTACGACCGCGTGGGAGTTAGCTAAGCAGTGGCTTAAGAAAGCGCCAGTAGGTCATTATTTAGACCGCTACATGCAACCCATCACGGCAGCACTCCTTGCGGCGTTGTTGTTGCCGGCACGGGCTCCGCTTGCGATGATTGTCCTTGCTATTTTAGGGATTCGTTTCTTTCATTGGTTGTTTATCAAGATGTTTAAAAAACTAATCATTCATCCTGTTTTACTCAGTATTGTGCTGATTCAACTGTTTTTCCGAGAATGGTTGCCACTCTCAGAAACAATGGCCAACATCTTTCAAGAAAATACACTCAGTGTAGGGCGATTTAGATTTTGGTTTGGTTTTTATGAAGGGTTAACGCTTGGAACATCTGCCTTTATTATCCTCGGCTTATTATGGATTTATTTGTCAGTGACCCGAATTATTCAGTTTCGTATGAGTGTTTGGTATGCAGTGCATTTAATTGGTCTCGTACTCGTTTTAACTGTTTTTACCGATCAAACAGCGTGGCTGCTCTTTACAAGGCTTTTGCTTGGTTATTCAGTTTTTGCCCTCGTGTTTTTCGTCGCAGAACCCACCGCTACACCTGAGACGCCTGAAATGATGGCGATGTATCCGTTTCTTGCGGCGATGCTTACGGCTTGGCTTCGACTAAGATTTGATTTACTTGAAGCAGCATTATATGCGCTTATCTTCGCGCAATTTGCGACATGGGTTTTTGAGCAGTTTCAGCAACGCACGACGCGGCGCCGCGTTCGTATGGTTCAAGGCTTTATCACGCTCGTATGGGCGATTCTGTTAATTAATATCATCGTATTCTAAAAAAAGGAGACGGCATGGCCATCTCCTTTAGTTTAATCACTGTGTTACTCAGAAATTGCGTTGTTGTAAGCACGAACAAGGGTTTCGAAGTAGTCTGAGAAATCATTCCATGTTGCACCAGTTACTGCATCGTCAACGCTCCAAAGGTTATCATCTTCATCTCTTACGAGTTCTTCATCGCCAGAGAGGCTAAGGCCTAGGACAGCAGCTTCAGTAGCACGTGCATTGCCGAGCCATCCAAGGGCACCAAATCTCCAATAAGGTGCGATAGATTTCAAGATGTGTACGCTTGCAGAAGCATCCGCAGTTTCATATGTTTCATGGCGGTTAAAGTCTTCATCCGCAATGAAATTATGTTCGCTATCAGCCCAAGTCGTAAACTCACCAAATGATTCAGCATATTCTCTTGCGTTCGCTTCATCGGCGGCAACCCACTCTTCGATTTCAACTTGAGTGCCATCAATGTCGCACATATATTTAGGTGATTGTGAGCCTTCTTCACCTTCAACATGACCAGTACACTCATATCCAGCAATAACCAAATATTTAGCATAGATGTTATTTCTGTCTCGTATACCGCGAACAAAGAATTGATCCTCTTCAGGGTTTTCTTGCTCGCCTATTTCACCAATGATCCCCCAGCTATAAGGTAAGAAGTACTCATCGACTGTAGCACCGATGATGACGCCATCCGCTACTGTAACGTGTGCGATACCAACATAATGACCATGTACTAAGTCATAACCAACCCCATGATGGACATCGACATGTCCTAGTGCCGCACGAATTTGAAGTGAAACTAAAGCTAAAGCTTCTTCAAGTACTGCAATATCGGCTTCTAAAACATCTATATTTTCTTCCATAGCACTTTCTAATGCTGCATGCGCTTCTTGAAGTGCACTAAGCGTAGATTCGAGTGATGATAAATCTCCTTCTAAGCTTTCAACGTCACCTTCAAGTGCTGTGATAGTTGTTTGAAGGGCATCAATTTGCTCTTGTAAATCAGCAATGGGATCATCGCCATTACAAGCGCCAAGTGTGAGAGCAAAAACAGTTACTAAGAGTAGTGCATACTAAGAGTAGTGCAAAAACTTTTTTCATAATTTTTCCTCCGATTTTTTATTTGGTTTCCAACCATAATTGATTATAAATGCTGTAATACAAAAAATCAATAATTATTACAAGATTATCACAATATTTAGAAGACTTTCTATATAAAAAATACAACAATTTAACACTTCAAGCGTATCGTAAAAATAGAATGTGATACAATGGGTTTGAAAGGGTGGTGGTTAGGGTGCGTCGTAACGATATCCTATTAATAGTCATCATTGTCATCGTGGCACTTAGCGGCATGATCGCACTGTTTTTCTTACAAAGTCAAACAGGCTCGATTGCTCTTGTCAGTTATCGTGATCAACCGATTTTACAAATCGATTTAACCGATGGCAGTTATGAAATTCTTGATACTTCGCGTATATTTCAACCTGAATCAAGCGAAACGAATCCTACCTATCGTCGCTGTTTTAACGAAGCTGAAATTACGTGTGTCATGGGTGAACTCGGTGTGGTCGTTATTGAGTATGACGCAGGTCGTGTGCGGGTCATCGAAGAAACAAGCCCACAAAATATTTGCCAGCTCCAAGGCTTTACCGATTCACCTTTTCATCCGTTAACATGTCTACCTAATTATGTGGTCATTACGGTCATTAGCGATGAAGAAAACGAAGACGATTTTATTACCTGAAAGGATTGAATGAAATGGACGCACTTTTACTTGCTTGGTCCGAGTTATTACTCTTTTTCATCATCTTTCCTTTAACATTTAAAGCGTTGATGGCTGCCGACCTTGGCCAGTTTTTTCAAAAAGGCGCCGTTTGGCAAATTCAAACGATTTATATTCTCATAAGCATCGCTTTAGCTGGGGTGGTTACTGCAGTATTAATCAATCTTATTGATTTAACTGCGACA
>SKGI01000117.1 GCA_007117555.1 Candidatus Izemoplasma sp.
CATACCTGATAACTTGCCTAAATAATCAATCAACGCAGCTTCACCTTCATAAACAGAACCATTTAGGTGAGAAAAATCAACCGTAGGGAACCGGTCATAGTGAGATGGAAAATCAAGATATTTCATCATTAGACGCCTCCTGAAGCATTTTGATGTACGGTGAAAATACTTTTTCTAAATGTACGGCTGTCATCCAAAAATAAAGACTTAATGCAAGAACAAATAAACTTGGATGGACCCAAACAATCAGCCAAACAAAAAAGACTACGGTGCCTACTAGCTTAAAGGTTGTAAAGAGGTGACGATGGGCAAACAACACAGTATTTTTAATCAGTGCTCGCCACGTAGGATGTTCAAACACGGCAATAAGTGGATAGACATAAAGATTAAAAATCGCCAGTTCGATTGCACTGATGATGACAAAAACAACTACCCACTCTTGGTTTGTATTTATGGCTACATTGTAAACTAAAAATAAGCCGCCAAACAAAAGCGCTGAAAAAACAAATATAACCGTTGATATGAGTCCATCTTTTTGCAAGGCACGCATAAACGTCAGCATCGTTTTAACCGATCGATCTCGATCGATGAGTAAACGGGTGGTCTTATAAGCGGCCGTTGTCGCTGCACCTGTTAAAAGAAACAAGGATAGGGCGCTTATGCTAAGCCATAACAAACCCACTGCGACATAGTTTGTCATGTGACTAAACTGTGCTTTGAAACGATTGTCCGCTTTCATAAACGCCCCCCTTTCATAGTATTAGGATAGCACAAGTGCTATCCTAATATGAAATCATGATGAATAAAATGAGACTTATTAACGACGTTTGAGGACAAAAGCAGTCCCTAATGCAGCGGTCATACCAAATAGAGCAACGAGTGCAAAAGGTAATGATGTAGACGTTCCACCACAACTCACCGCTTGACGCTCTTCTGGACGGTCGGCAGTTAATTCAAACATGTCACTTTCAACGAAGATTACTTTACCAAATTGCGGTTCACCGGTTTCTGGATGTTCACCATCATCGGCATCTGGATCAAAGTGACGCATTTCTTCGTATACTTCTTCAATAACTGTCACACGGTAACTTGCGAGCACAGCGATGTCTGCTTTTGAGACAAATCCCGCAAGATCAGCTTCATCATAAATGCTGTTAAAGATACCATCGATTGCCCAGTCAAGTGCCGCTTCAACAATGATGCGTGATTCAGTGAATGTGCACGTATCGTCTTCACAGACAAAGGTGGGCAGTTCATCGGCATCAAAGTCATCCCAACTTAAGACCGGTGACAAGTTGACGAGTGTTTGCATCCGCTCTAAGAACTCATCAAAATCGTCAAAAGTGAAGCTTAGTGTGAATGTCCGAATAACCCCTTCTGTTTGCATCGGCTCAACCGTCAAGAAAGCCGGTGCATTTTCTTCAAGCCATGTTTGGATCGCAGGAATGCCGCCTTCAATGTGCTTGTCATTCAAGACAGGTCCATAATCCTTGACTTGATCAGGATCTTCAGGATTCAAAATAACTTCTTCGCTCAACGTGTCGTCCATCACTTCAAGAACAAAGACGCGTTCTCCTGAGCCATCTGCATTGATGGTCGTATCCACTGTGATTTCGCCAGCCCAGCATCCTGCAAGGATAAAGATGAACAAAAACATGAAACCGAGTGAAATAAATCTTTTTTTCATGGTTCTCCTCCTAAATTCTATTTTTTATTTTTGTTCTCCTAAATAGAAAACAAACCTATTTAGGGATAAAGCCAACATTGTTAAAACAAGTGTAATCAGAAGCAAAATCCAAGCCATGGCACTGGCGCTGCCCATGTTGTTGTCTTGAATCATTTTGTCAAATAAATAATAGGCAAAATAGTAGGTTGATCGAGAAGGGCCGCCACCTGTCATGATATAAGCAATCGTGAAGACTTGGAAACCACCGATAATACCCATGATGAAATTAAAGAAAATCGAGGGCGTCATTAACGGTAAGGTTATTTTTGCGGTTTGCTGAATTGAGTTCGCGCCATCGATCGACGCTGCCTCGTAAAGTTCAGTGGGTATGTCCTGCATTTGTGCTAGATAAATAATCATACTACCGCCCGCTGTCCAAAGCCCCATCAATATGAGCGTCAGTTTTGATAGGCTCGCATCGCGATACCAACCGAGTGGTTCCATGTTCAAAAGCCGATATACGGGGTCAAGCACTTGATTGATAATACCGAAACTCGGTTGAAAGAGCCAAAGCCATAGTAAACTCAACGCGACAACACTGACAACATTCGGTAAGTAAAACAAAGTACGATAAAAACCGATCCCACGAATTTTTGTATTAAGAAGCAATGCAAGCGAAATGCCTACCACTAAGCCAAGCGGTACACTCAAAAACACATGGTAAAGTGTGTTCCATAAACTTGGCCAAAACAAATTATCGTTAAAGAGAAGTATACGGTAGTTTGTTATCCCAATGAATCGTGGTACGCCAACCATGTTGTAGCTGGTGAAACTTAAATAAAAGGATGCCAACATAGGAAACGCACCGAAAACAAATAATCCGATCAGCCACGGTGAGGCAAAGACATAACCGAGTCGTTTTTCTTGGCGCTTCAGTGCTGTGAGTGACGATTGTTTTTTCACCGTGACCACCGCCTTTCAGTTAGATTTTTAGTTGGCTGCTTCCCAGTTTTCTTGTTTTTGCAAGTAGTTTGCTCGAGCCATGGCTATTACTTCTGCTGGTGTTCTTCGTTCACTCAAAGCATCATCGTAATACCGTTGCCAATCATTCGCATGCCAATTGGGCGCATATGGAACATAAACTTTGTCTACCGCAAACTGAACTTCTTCTAGCAAAGCTTCAAGCACTGGATTGCCCGCTACAAAAGTTTCCATAGCCCGGTAATGGCCCATAAGCCAACCGTTGACATCTGCTAAATCAATTTGCGTCTCATAATCCATCAAGTATTTCATAAAAGCCCAAGTGGCTTCGAGACGCTCTTCATCTTCATTGTTATACATTTCGATACTAAAACCACTACCCCAGTTGATGCGGATACCGTCTTCATCAGGCACTGGAATGGGTGCCACACCGAAGTTGATGTCAGAACCATGAAGTTTCATCGTTTGATACAAACCATCCGTCTCGATGATCATCGCAACACGTCCAGCGGCAAATGGATTGATCCCAAGCATTTGATTGCCTTCTCCAAACGTATTAAGCTGGCTTCTCGTGAAACCACCATCGCCTGTATTGAAGTTAATCATCCACTCTAAAACATCGACATGTGCTTGTGTATTTAAGGTGACATCGAGATTCTCATCAAAGAAATCTAACCCGTTTTGCCACAAAAAGCCATGATAGGTACCTTGGCCATACGTGGGGTCAAAGCCGATTCTTTCGATACTTGTACCAGAGACTTTGTCTAATTGTTTAGCAACGTCGTATAGTTCACTCCAAGTTGTCGGTACATCGGCTTCTGTTAAGCCGACTTCAGCAAATGCATCCAAATTATAGTAAAGCACACGCGTGGTCGCTGTAAAAGGCAGTGCATATAATTGCTCATTATAAGCAGCAAAATCGAGTTGATTCTCAATGAACGCCTCGAGTTCGATTGTTGGGAGACCTGCCGCAAGATCGGCTTCAATCAATTCCGATATATTGTATAAAGCATTGTTTTGAGCGCGTAAGATAACATTATCAAGGGTGTGAAAACCAATATCCGGCGCATTCCGAGCCGCGATCGCAACATTAATCCGATCCCAATAATCCCAAAAGTTTATGCCTGTACCACGAACAAAATACTGCTCTTGTGATTCATTGAATTCACGAATGATACGACGCATCCCTGAGTAAGAATCACCGCCGACTGGTGACATGTGCCAAAAACTGATTTCAATGCGCCCTTCTGGGACTTCCTCGTCATCACTAAACCAGCCACAGGCTGATAAAGAGAAGGCTAGTAAAACAAATAATGCCAAAATCCATGGTTTTTTCATCATAATCCTCCTATCAAA
>SKGI01000007.1 GCA_007117555.1 Candidatus Izemoplasma sp.
ATAGTCATCATTTTCTTTCGCATCTTCCCAAATGCGTTGGCTCATGTTGAGCAACTTCACATAGTCTGTGTACACGTCTTTTGGTATTTTTAGTATTTTATCGAGTGTACGCTTAGCTTGAATGACTTCTTCACGGTCTTGGGCGGATAAGTTCTCACGTGCTTCATACATGGCTTCAACCGCCCCGACATATTCAGGCGACGTTTCTAGCGCAAATCTTTCACCGCTAATGATACTAAGCATTTCAGCACGATAAGGGAAACATTTTTTTGGCGCTTCTGTGTTACTATCCCAACTGGCAATATTAAGCGCTAAACTATACGCTTTCAGTTTTTTCTGAATCGCTTTAAATCGATCCCATGTTTGCATGTTACTCACCTTTTTCTTACGTTTTCTGTCCCATCGCTGGTGACTGCTTCATCATGACAAAAATAATGCGCGGTGTGACCCATTCGGTGCACACCGCGCTTGTGCTTTTAAAATAAACCTTTAGCGTTGCCGTCTTGATCGACGTCCATCTGCATGGCTGCGGGTTCTTTAGGCAAGCCTGGCATGGTCATCATCTCACCGGTTAGCGCGACAATAAATCCAGCACCGATTGAGGGGCGTAGCTCCCGGACAGTAATGGTGAAGTCTTTAGGACGCCCATACACTTTTGGGTCATCGCTCAGACTCATCTGTGTTTTGGCCATACACACTTGCAAGTTGTCCCAACCTTCACGTTTGAACTTACGCAGTTGTGTTTTGGCTTCTTTGGTGTAATTCACATCTTTAGCGCCATAGACCGTTTTCGCAATGGTCGCGATTTTATCTTCAAGACTGTCTGAAGCTTGATAAAGACGCTTAAACGGCTCTTTAGCGTGATCAATCGCATGAATCACGGCTTTAGCTAAATCAATGGCACCCTCGCCACCTTTTTCCCAAACACGCGATAAAGCGTGGGGGTGATTGCCTTGTTCTAACCAATCAGCTAGCGCTTTAACTTCCGCATCGCTGTCGCTCACAAAATGATTGATGGCAACGACATACGGCAAGTTAAAGGCTTGAATCGTTTCAATATGTTTAGCTAAGTTCTCCAGTCCGTCTTTAAGCGCCGCAACATTTTCTTCTTTTAACGCATCTTTTTTCACGCCACCATGCATCTTAAGGGCACGGATCGTCGCAACGATGACGACAGCACTTGGATCAAAACCAGCTTGGGCTGTTTTAATATTTAAAAACTTCTCTGCGCCTAAATCGGCTCCAAAGCCCGCTTCAGTGATGACGTAATCTGCGAGTTTTCGAGCGAGATTCGTCGCGATGATTGAGTTACAGCCATGGGCAATGTTCGCAAACGGCCCACCATGCACAAGTGCCGGTGTGTTTTCTAGTGTTTGCACTAAGTTGGGTTTAACAGCGTCGCGTAATATTAACGTCACGGCCCCTTCAGCCCCTAAATCACCTACGGTGACGGCTTTGCGGTCATACGTATAACCAATTACAATCCGTTTGACACGCGTTTTAAGGTCATGCAAGTCTTTGGCAAGACATAACACCGCCATAATTTCACTCGCAACGGTAATGTTAAACCCATCTTCACGCGGCAATGAGTTGCCAATACCACCTAGACCTACCACGACTTGACGCAAGGCCCGATCGTTCATGTCGAGACACCGTTTCCATGTAATCCGACGGGGATCGATGTTCAGTGCGTTGCCTTGATGGATGTGGTTATCGATGATGGCACTGATGGCGTTGTTTGCCGTGGTGATGGCATGCAAGTCACCGGTGAAGTGTAAGTTCAAATCTTCCATCGGGACCACTTGCGCATGGCCGCCTCCTGCGGCGCCGCCTTTGACACCCATGACAGGCCCAAAGGATGGTTCGCGCAAGGCGATGATTGCTTTTTCGCCGATTTTAGCGAACGCTTGTCCTAGGCCTACGGTTGTCGTCGACTTTCCTTCCCCAGCTGGGGTTGGATTGATGGCGGTGACAAGAATCACTTTACCATCGGGACGATTGGCAACCTTTTTTTGCACATCTAGGCTAATTTTAGCCTTGTAGTTGCCGTAAAGCTCAAGATCTTCTGCGTCGAGTCCTAGTTGTTTAGCGATGTCGACAATGTTGTCCATTTTCGCCTGTTGGGCTATTTTTAAATCCATGTTTTCCAAACGTAACACCCTCCAATCAAATGTGTTGTTCTGTTCCATTATGACATATTTTGTTGTCTGTTTCAACCGAAAAATAAAACGCTTTCAAACTTGGTGGCGTGCGGTTTTGTGCCATCTCATGTATAATGAAAATATCTTGATACACCGTATCGAATAAGAAAGGTTGCGCGTATTATGGAGACATTGATGATGACTACCCCAGACAAAACGTATCCCATCCATATCAAACGGGGTCTCCTTAAAAGTCTTAAAACCTTATTAGACGTCCCAAATGAAACGGTGCTCATCACCGATACGAACATTCCTAATTCGGTGCTTGATGCCGTTAAAGCTGCTTGGGGCGCACATTTAGTCATTGTATTAGAACCGGGTGAGCGCTCTAAAACATTGGCGGTTTATGAAGACATCGTTAAACAGATGCTTGCGGCGGGGCTCTCGCGTGCAACAACAATCATCGCTATAGGCGGTGGGGTCATAGGTGATCTTGCCGGCTTTGTGGCGGCGACCTATCAACGCGGCATTCCTTGGATCAATATCCCGACTTCTTTGTTGGCGATGGTCGATGCTTCCGTCGGTGGTAAGACTGCTGTCAATCTTGATAAACATAAAAATATGCTCGGCGCTTTTCATCATCCTGAGGCTGTCATCATCGATCCTGATGTGCTAGAGACATTGCCTAAAAGACACATGCAAAATGGGTATGCCGAAGTGATTAAGGCCGCTTTGATTCATGACCACACCCTTTATACCATGCTTCAAGAGGATACTGGTACGTTAGAAGCACGCATTATCCGGGCGATTAAAGTGAAACAATACTATGTTGAGGCAGACCCAAAAGACGGCCATTTACGCCATATGCTTAACTTTGGCCATACGCTTGGACACGCCTTTGAAACACTTTATACCCCAACCTATTACCACGGTGAATGTGTCGCAGCGGGGATGCGCTTGATGGTGCGCGGCACCCAATTAGAAGCGCCTGTCAATGCTATCCTTGATCAATACGGTTTGACCGCGATGCCTCCCATGGATAAAAAGGCGATGATTGCCGTGATTCGTGCCGATAAAAAACGTCGTAAAGATACCTTAACGGTCATAAAGCTTAAAGCACTCGGTGAAGGCGAACTCATTCAGATGCCGTTTGAAAGCTTTATAAAGATTTTAGATTAAGGAGGATTCTTATGTCTGATATGCACACATACCGAACACGCATCAACGAGATTGATACGACGCTTATGCGTTTGCTTGAAGAACGTTTTGCGATCAGCGAGGCAGTCGGTCAGTATAAAAAAACGCATGATTTGCCCGTTTTTGATGCAGCGCGTGAAGCGCTTATATTGGCTAAAGCTGAGAGCCATGGCCCTGCCGTGCGCGCTGTTTATGAAGCGCTGCTTGCACAAAGCCGCGCCTTGCAGGAAACTAAACCGTGATTGGGTTACTGGGGAAAACGCTCAGTCATAGTCTTTCAAAACCATTGCATGAAGCACTGGGCACTGAAAATTATCACTTATTTGAAACGGATGACCTTGAACGGTTTATTAAACGTTCGGCTTTTCGAGCACTCAATGTCACGATTCCTTATAAGCGTGACATTGTCCGCTTTTGTTCAAAGCGTGACGAAGTGGTCGAAGCTACAGGCGTTGCAAATACGATCATTCGCGCAGACGATGGTACGTTGCATGCGTATAACACAGACTATGACGCCTTGCGAACACTCATCGACTGGTACGCCCCTAAAGACCACACACGGCCTGTCGCAATCATCGGTAACGGCTCAACCGCCCGGACAGCTCGCTACGCGCTTGAACAAGCGGGGTTTCATGATATCAGAACGTATGCTCGTCATCCTAATGAAGGAGACTATCCATTGACGCAGATCCATGCCATCCGGCAAGCGTCCTTACTCATTCAAGCAACCCCTGTTGGCACCCATCCTGACCTTGAAGGCGGCTTTGCGCTTGACCTTCAAGGCAGTCAACTTAAGTGGGTGCTAGATGTTGTCTATAATCCGCCGCAAACAAAACTTGTCCAACAAGCACGTGAGGCAAACATCATCGCCCATAGTGGGTTGACGATGCTGATTTTACAAGCGCTCTATGCGCGCGCACACTTCACAAACCATCCCGTATCACTTGAACGGTTACCTGACCTTCATGCGCAATTACTGAAGTTGTTATCGAACATTACGTTGATTGGTCCACCTTTTTCAGGAAAAAGCACGATTGCCCCCCGTCTTGCCGAACGGTTAGGAAAATACGCTGTCGATACCGATACACGTATCGAAAGTAAAAGTGGCATGCGGATTCAAGACATCTTTAGTCGCTTAGGTGAAAAAACGTTTCGCTCGATGGAAAAGCATCAAACGCTCGCGGTTGCGGCGCAAGGCAATCAAGTCATCGCAACCGGTGGTGGGGCTGTGTTACAAGATGCTCTCATGCGTGCGTTGCAGCGTACAGGGCCCGTTGTACATATCGATCCAGACATTGAGCTCATGCGCAATATCCCGCTTAAAAATCGCCCTTTAATTAACAGTTGGCAAGATTATGAACAACTTCGCAAAGTCCGTGACCCGCTCTATACTCAATATGCGGATATCCGTTTGCACAAAACATCGCTTGATTTAGAAGCGCTATTACATGAAATTGAGGTGAAGCTCGATGCGTATTTTCGTCATCAATGGACCGAACTTGAATCTTCTCGGAAAACGTGAACCTGACATATACGGCCAGCAAACGTATGCCGATTTAGAGGCGTACCTTCGCGTTGAGGCGAAAAAACTCGGTCTTTCAGCCGATGTCCGGCAATCAAACCATGAAGGGGTTCTCATTGATTGGCTTCATGAAACCTTCTCAGTTAAAGTCGCCGGTGTCCTCATCAACCCTGGGGCGTTAACACATTATAGTTATGCTTTGCGCGATGCGATTAAAGCGCTCGATGTGCCTGTATTTGAAGTGCATCTCAGCGCGATTACAAAGCGCGCTGAATCGTTTAGGCACCATTCAGTGATTGCCGATGTATGTGTTGCAACGTTTGCCGGCAAAGGCTTCGTCAGTTATCAAGAAGCATTAGAAGCGCTTGCCTCATATGCTAGTACAAAGGCGTCCTAATAAAAAAACTGCCAAATTGGCAGTTTTTTATATGAATGAGCGTCATAGAAATTCTTTAGGGGAGAGGGTCCTAAACAATCAGTCAAGACGCTCTGGACGGTGGTGGAAATAACCTTGTTGGAGCGGACAACCTAGTTCGAGTACGGCATCGCTTTGCGCTCGGGTCTCAACACCCTCGATGATCAATGCTTTGCCGCTTAGACGGGTTATATTTCTAATCATCTTTATAATCTCACGACTTTTGACTGTATCAATGGATTGGGTAAAAGCCCCGTCAATTTTAATGATATCAAATGTCAAATGATCTAAAATGGCAAGCGATGAATACTCTTTACCAAAATCATCTAAGGCGACGACATAACTATTGTCTTTATATTTTTGAATCGCATCTCGACACTGGTCAATGCGACTAACAAATGTTTTTTCTGAGACTTCAATACAAATGTCCTCGCACTTAAGTCCATGCGCTTTAACCGCTGCATTAACATGTTGGAAAAATGCGGCATCGAGCAGTGAGTCTGGGGCGATATTTAGTGACAGTCGCGCGTGCTGGTAATGAGGGTACTCCCGCAACTGTTTGAATGTTCTTATGGCTTTTTCAGTCAGCAAGCGATCTAGACTATCTAACAAATGCGTCGCTTCAGCCGCTTGGAAGAATGTTTGCGGTGATACTTGACCTAAATCTTCATCAAACCAACGACCCAGTGCTTCAAGATAAACAACTTCATTGTTTGTCGCGTCGACGACATGTTGGAAATGGACTTCAAGCGCGTCGTTCTCAAGCGCTTGTTTCAACTTGTGTGCCAGAAGAAAATCATGATGGAGCGCAGCGCGCATGGAAGGCTCGTAGCGTTTAATCTCCATCGATTTACTCGCAGCACTCGCTTCCATAGCTAAACTCGATAAGGCTACTAACCCATCTAATGTTTGACAATCTTCAGGATAAAGTGCATAACCGATGGCCGTTTCTAACGGCACTGTGACCCCTTCTATTTGTAGCTCCTGTGTCAAAAAGCCTTCGAGCAAACCAATCAGTGTGTTAACGGCATCTGGTGTCGCCTCTTGTTCAGTTAAGAAAAGCACGAACTTATCGCCAGAAACGCGGCTGATGATGCCGGTTTCGCCACTATAGCGACGCAGTTTTTGCGCCATCGCCAATAAGATTTTATCCCCTAAGTGATGGCCGTAATAATCATTAATTTTAGAAAACTGCCGGATATCAATAAACATGGATGCCGCGCGGTGCACAGTGTGCATGGTCGCAATTTGCTTGTAAAGACCGACTTGATTGAGTTCACCAGTTAAATAGTCGCGTTCAGGCTGAAAGTCTTGTCCAAGTGCTCGAGGCATCGTCTCCGATATATCTTGTAACATCGCAATGATGAAATCGATGTTCCCTTCCGTATCTAAGATGGCTTCATACGTCCATAGCAACCAGGTTTCCTTTCCACCAAGCATTGTATGAAAGACATGATGGGCATAATAATGATTATGAACGGTTCTCAACATCGCTTCAGTATCATGACCAAACACATGGGGCATCACGTGGATTGGACGGCCAAGTACAGCTTCAAATTCTAGATCAAATCTCTCTAATAAACTCGATGATAAAAACTGGATGGTCCCCATCGCATCCATATTGACAAACTGTGGCGAATGATTCGTATCTAAGCGCGCGTTAGGGATGGGGCGGGCCACCGGCGCATCCGTATATGACGTCGCCATGTCAGGGGTGAGTCGATCAACATGATAACCTGTAACATACACGAGTGTTTGAGTGGTGGCGTTCACGTATCGACCGACTTGTTTGAGTGACACACGGATTGTGCGTCCCCCTTTAATGATAAACCGTGTTTGTTCGGTTTCCTCATTTAAGCGCTCCTCCTGTAGAGGCATCGCATCTTGTAACCACTTGAGCAAGACCCAAATGGTATACACACCAAAACCAAAAGCAGTCGTAATGAATGCCGTTTCCACATGCGAAAAATCAGGATGACTTATCCCGAATAATAATCCGCTCACCATTGCGATGACCATGGTCCAAATTTTCACATGTTTCCACTTATCTCTCATGTCTTCACCTGCAGTCAAATTTAAGCTCTTTTTGTCAATTCCTAATATAAATACAATTCATCACTTTAAATTATATAAGACATTACGTCCATAAAACAGCGCGGATATGTCGTACTTTTTCAAAAAAACCCTCTTTTCACGGTCGAAAAGAGGGTTTTTGTACATATTTTTTATTCACATGATTGATTTTTTCATGTATTTCATGATGAACGTGTGGTAGACGATATCAAAGTCACGTTCGATCCAGTAGGTGAATTTTTCAATCTTTTTCTGATTGCCTTCCGCATGAAGACATACATAACATTTAAATAAGGCGTTTTCAAAATGGCGGACATCTTGAAGACGATAATAGGCGATGGCCATGTAGTAGTAGAAGTACTCCCACAAATAGTATTGTAAGTTTTTTCGACCTCGTTCGATGCCGAGCTGACACAGCTCAATCACTTGCGCAAATTGACGTTGTAATCCATATGTTTTGGCAAGACGCCATAATATCAGTGTGTAGATAAGGTCGCTCTCTCCGGCCATGATGCTTTCTTGGGTGTCAAAGAGATCGGTCAGTCGTTTAAGCAATGTGCGGTGCGCTTTGTTTTCAAGGTCATCAAGCAAGGTACTGAGAATGAGAACTTCTATATCCGTGAAATAAGCTTGTTTAAGGACTTCAGGATAGTTGACAAGTTCAGCATTCGCTCGGAAGGCTTCAAAGGCTGTGATCTTCCGGGTGTAACGATCATGGATGATATTGGCGTGTTTCAAAAAAACTTGTTTCTCAGCTTCGATGATGATAGTTTGTTTGAGTTCACTGCGGATGACTTGTACACGCGCCAAATCTTTATTGATGACCGCATTATAATACGTACTAAGCAACGTCGCTTGTTTATTTTTTTCTTTCTCAAATTCATTCAATAGCTTTTTCGTCGGAATGCCGAGTTTAGACGCAAATAGTTCAATTTTTTCATAGGGGATTTCGCTTTCACCATAACGATAACGTTGGTACTGACGCAAAGACACAATGCCGTCAACAAACGACTCTTGCGTCATTTTCCTACCATATCTAATTTTTTCTAAATAGTTGCTCAATTCTTTGGAATTCATAGAAAAACCCCTAAAAAGTACGACATATCCGCGCTGTTCAAAGCTTTAAATTTATCCTATGATAAAACTATCAAAGGGGGTATTTGAGATGAAACGATTATTTATGACACTTTGGATTATGGGACTTATGGCCTTGATCGGGCTAACAGAACAACCTAAGACGACTTTAGACTTCGACAACGAAGATGATTTACCTGAGTATGTCACACTTGACTTCGACAACGAAGATGATTTACCTGAGTATGTCACACTTGACTTTGACAATGAAGATGACTTACCTGAATATGTCACGCTCGACTTTGACAATGAAGATGACTTGCCTGAGTATGTCACACTTGACTTTGACAATGAAGATGACTTACCTGAATATGTCACACTTGACTTTGACAATGAAGATGACTTACCTGAATATGTCACGCTCGACTTTGACAATGAAGATGACTTACCTGAATATGTCACGCTCGACTTTGACAATGAAGATGACTTACCTGAGTATGTAACACTCGACTTTGACAATGAAGATGACTTACCTGAGTATGTAACACTCGGTATATGTCGCGATCAACTTCAAGCGCTTCTAGACGAAGTCGTTGCGCGCCAAGCGCGTTCCCGTCATCCACGTATCTAATTGCAACTTTAATCTATTGTAACGCTTATTCTATGTTTCCGCGTCCACTTACGCGTTCTTTATTATAGCCAAAATTCACAAATAAAGGAGACTAACCCATGGAAAGACTTGAATTTATGATTGAACTCAATGGCATCATCGAAACCATTCACACCTACACACGTAATCCGTTTATGACAGGCTACACAAAAGCCTTAAGACGTGCTTTACGTCAAGAAGATATGGACTCATTGAAAATTGTCCTCGACAAAGTTATCAACTGGTATAACGAAGAGTACGATCAAATCCAAGCCGATGAGTATGTATTTAACAAAAATATGCATGAAAAGGCGTATGACCTTTTAAAAACATACCGTCATTCTCTTCAAGCGTAAGGGATTCGATTCAACGTACCGTAAACGAAAAGACCGAAAACGGTCTTTTTTTATGAACCTTCCTGCTTAAAGCCAAAAGGTTGTGTGTAGCTGATCGCGGCGGTCGTCGCTTGGGTGCTACGAATAATTTCAGCCCGGACATAATCACCACTAAAGGCACCGTAATAAAACCGGTTACCCGTATGTACGTGTCGGCTAGTCATCAGTGGTTCATCGACACCACTATACCAACGAATCTCCTCATACTCCGTGGCACGAATCTCGATATAACGAAGACGTTCATTGACAATAATCGATTGGATGCGGGGTGAATCTTCGGTTTCAATCGCGGTAAAGCCAATATAAAAACGGCCTTGCATTAACGTTTCACGGAACTCTTCTAAGCTCGTTGGGTCATGCATGAAGTGGTAGGTGAACCCCCAGTTCATGCGCTGGCCGAGACGATCACCATGGTAATCATCGACGCCTAACCCCCAAATAGGGCGTCCAGGCATGAGTTCAGTAAGCAGGCGATCCCATAAGTCACGCTGATAAGGGCGGGCGTTTTGGCGGTTAATGATTTCCATCCCAATTAGTTGTTCAACAGGATATTGTTCGAAAAATGCTTGATACCATTCAGGCGAAAACATCTCACCTGGCTCATAAGTATCAAAAATCCGCCAGTACCGCCCAGGATGTGCGAAAAACCCAACGGCTTGGGGTTGAGCGAATAACGCTTCTAACGTTGTCTCAATCGGTTGGTTGGGCTCAGCGAGATACTCAGTAAACAAACCGACAAAGTGATGGACATTATTGTTGTCATGGTATTCATTCCCAGGAATGGCCAACATCCCAAGCGCTTCAGGGTCCCGGTCTTCCCAGGCTGGATTTATCTCAGAAAAAGTCCATGGATACGTAATCAAGTCATGATCGGTGATGGCAAGTGCACCATATTCAAAGGCATGATAAAAATCAACGACTTCATGCGGCATTGCGGCACCGTCTGAATGGGTTGTATGGGTGTGTAAGCCCGCTAAAACTTGTTCATTTTGCGACCAGTCAACACCCGCATAAGGATTTAAAATCAGTGTGGTGATGCCACTCGAACCTTGCGTGCATGCGACAGCGATGAGGCTTACGAGTAACACCATTAAAGTACTTGCGATTTTTTTCATGTTTAGACCTCCCAGTCAAGCTGGTGAAATGGATGGCAGCGAATGGTTTGATTCCGTTCAGGGCCAGTCGATATGAGTCCAACAGGTACACCCGTGACTGTTTCAATCTTATGTATGTATGCCTTGAGCGGTTCTGGTAAATCTTCGAACTGACTGATACCTTCAAGCGATGTTTTAAATCCTTGAAGATCGGTATAAACCGGTTCACATTGTGCATACTGCACCATCGATGCGGGGACATGGTCAATCTCTTGACCGTTTAAACGATAGTGGGTGCATAAGCGTAACATGTCGATATTTTGAAGAACATCGACTAACATGAGGGCCCATTGAGTAATCCCACTCGTCCTAGCCGCATGTTTGAGGACGACTAGATCAAGCCAGCCAATGCGCCTAGGTCGACCTGTAGTCGTCCCATACTCACGCCCTACTTGACGGATTTGTTCAGCGATAGGGTCATTAAACTCAGTCGGAAAAGCACCCGCCCCGACGCGTGTCGTGTAAGCTTTTACGACACCGATCACTTCGGTCACTGCTTGAGGTGGAACCCCAGCCCCAAGTGGTACCCCCGCTGCGGTCGGTGAACTGCTCGTCACAAAAGGATAGGTCCCGTTATCAAGGCAAAGCATCGTGCCTTGAGCCCCTTCAAACAATACTTTTTTATTTTCGTAAAGCGCATGATGCAGTAAATCCCCCACTGGTTTCACAAACGGTTTAAGTTCGGTCGCTAAAACGGCCATATCGTCTTGAAGTTGCTTGACATCACTCAAAGGTAACCCTAAGCCTTCTGATTGTCTGTTCACATGGGGTACAAGAGCTTCTATGTGTGCTTTCCTTGTTTCGTCTTGGATGAAATCAGCCATCCGAATCCCAAGACGTGTAGCCTTATCGCTATAGGCAGGTCCAATCCCTCTAAAAGTCGTCCCAACTTTATCTATTCTGATCGCTTCAAGTGCTTCATCAAAACGTTGGTGGTAAGGTAAAACAACATGTGCACGGTCAGAGATAACGATATTTTTTGTGGCAATGCCTGCTTTTTTTAACATAGCAATTTCTTCTAAAAATGCCTTAGGATTGATGACCATCCCTTGGCCAAGAATATTCACGCATCCTTGTGTAAACACACCTGAAGGAATGAGGTGAAGTGCAAAACGGCGGTCTTTTAAAGTGATAGTATGGCCGGCGTTGTTGCCGCCTTGAAAGCGTACGGTCAGCGCCGCATGTCGCGCGAGAAAATCAGTAATTTTTCCTTTACCTTCGTCGCCCCACTGGGCCCCGATGATCGTTAAGGTATGCATGTTAAACCTCCAAAAGGTGGGTCGATTGTTTCTGTCTGTCAACATGATAAGTGTATCAAAGGTTAGGCATACGGTCAACTGCTTTCACGATAAGCGATGCGCATTCTAATGTGTGTTGTCATTCTGTATGCTATCAAAAGAAGAAAAACCTTTTGCTAGGACGTATCCCGGCAAAAGGTTTTTTCATTCAAGCTACTGTTTACGATTCGTTGCTTATGGTAACCAAGATTGAACTAAATCGTCATTCTCGGCTGTCCAAAGTCTCGCAATTTCAGCTTCAGACAAGTCCTCACCATGTTCTTGGAACATCGCCATTAATCCGGCCATTTGTTCGCTTGTCAAGTAGAAGTTTTCTAGTAATTGTGCGACATCTGGCATATCATCGGCTAAATCATTCCGTGCAACGGTATGAATCGCTTCAACATCACCAAAGATACCTTCAGGATCTTCTAAAAACTCAAGGTCAAAGTCCGCAAACTTATAATGCGGCTCCCAACCCGTCACGACAATCCATTCTCCAGCATTAATAGCTTGTTGGAGTTCGATGACCATCAGTGGGTCTGTCCCGGTGAGTAGTTCAAAATCAAGGTCATACCCTGATTCTGCAATGGCTGCATCCGCTGCGGACATGATGCCAGCACCGGCATCGATGCCGATAATGCGACCATCAAACTGCTCGACAAAGTCATTTAGATCTGCGATGCTTTGAACTTCGGCATACACATAATCGGGTACAACAAGGCCAATTCTTGCGCCTTCAAAGTTGTAACCTAGGTCAGCGATGTCATCGCCATATTCCTCAATATAGTTTTGATGGGTGACAGGCAGCCACGCATCGACAAAAGCATCTGTGTTGCCGTTGGCCAGTGATTGGAAGATAGGGCCGACATCCGCCATTCTTGACGTCACATCATAACCCATTTCATCCTCGAGAATCGCTTCGATGACATAGTTCATCGCAACGCCTTCTGCCCAGTTGACATATCCGAGTTCAACGCGATCATCACCAGCGATATCGCAAGCCATAACCGCAAACCCTGTCATCAAGACTGTGACCAATACTAATAATTTCTTCATACTGTAAATCTCCTCCTATATATTTTTTTATATCGTGTAAGACATTGTTTAATCGTTTAAAGCTGTTTAACGGTCGGCAATTTTATCGCCTAACGCTTGAGTAAAACGGTCAAGCACCATCGCCAGTAAGACGACAGCGACGCCTGACTCAAAACCTTGGGCAATCCGAGCCATTGTGACGGCGCGGTAAACTTCGCGACCCAGACCAAATGATCCGGCCATCGCACCGATGACGACCATCGATAGGGCTAACATAATTGTTTGGTTAATGCCAGCCATAATGGATGGTAACGCAACGGGTAATTGCACTTTGAAGAGCAATTGCCGTTCGGTGGATCCTTGCGCTTTCCCAGCCTCTAGCACTTCTTTAGGCACTTGTCTAATCCCAAGATTGGTCAAGCGTACCGCAGGGGGCATCGCAAAGATGATTGTCGCAACAACGCCCGGTGTATCGCCCACACCACCAAATAAGATGACCGCGGGAATCAAATACACAAAGGCGGGTAATGTTTGCATGAAATCGAGTATCGGTCGAATCAAACTGTCGTTAAGTCGGTCGTTACGTGCCGCTAAGATCCCAATTGGAATCCCAATGAGCAGCGCAATCAATGACCCGACAATAACCATAGACAACGTATAAAGTAAATCATCCCAGTACTCAATCGAATCGACAAAGACAAACGCTATGATGACAAACAATGCCAATCCGCGCCGCCTTGAGATTAAATAAGCTAATGCGCCAAAAATCAATATGAGCACTAGACTTGGAAACAACGTCATAAAGCCGTTAATATTGCGGATCAGAAAGTTGATTAAATCGGTGAAAGCACTAAACAACCAACCGACATAGTCGTAAAGAAAATCGACAAAGACGCGAAACCATTCCCCAATCGGCAGTCTCGGTAACCATGAACTAAGCATGTTCAGTCACCGCCTTATCGGCACCTTTAATGCCAGCAATAACGG
>SKGI01000074.1 GCA_007117555.1 Candidatus Izemoplasma sp.
TCAAACGTGACATGGCAGATATTTATTTACACTATAAGCTCGCAAAAGAAGTTTTAACGCAAGAAGGCTATGCATATGAGCCGGAGGCATTTATTACAGGTGCTCAAGGACCCGATCCTTATTACTACCATGTTTTAGGTTCATTGAGTCAACGTGCGCGGTTTATTGGAGACCGACTTCATGACACCCGGATTAACATCATGTTCGCCGCTGCGATTGACTATGTGCAACGCCATCCATCTCCATGGCTTGAGGCATATGTGGCGGGTTTTTTGTGTCATTATGCACTCGATCGTCATCTTCACCCTTATGTGTATCATCATGTGGGCATCTATGATGAAAAACAACCTGAGACAACAGCTATGCGTGGCTTGCATCTCAAGTTCGAACGCGCCATTGATAAGCTTTTGATAGCGGAAGATACTGGACAAGTTGCTTACCGTTATCCCGTGCATCAGGCTTTACCAATTCGCCGTTTACCCGAAACGCTTAAAGCTTTTTATGACCATGTGGTTCATTTTACTTTAGCGATAGAAGATGGCGGGGCACTTTTTATTAAAGGCCATACGATGATGCGTCGTATCATGCGCCATGTCATACGTGATCGAACCGGCTTGAAACGACGTCTATATCGTTTTTTTGACCGCAAAGATAGTACACGAGATTTGTTTCTTGAAGATTTGTCGTTTCGGACACCCCCACCAGCATTTGATGTGCTCAATCGAAGTCATGCGACTTGGTATCATCCTGTGACGGGTGCCCCTTCAAGCAAAAGTGTTGATGATCTTTATCTCGATGCTTATGTCATGACGTGTGCGTTGATCAAGACGGTTGGACCTGCATTGAAAAACGGTCAAACCATCGCGATTGAGAACGTGTTTGAAAACCGCTCTTTTATTTCAGGAGTTGACTGCGAAGATTCACGAACCATGCGATATTTTCGCCTTTTCACCGAAGAAAAACGTTAATATTTAAATTACATTCTAAAGAGCCGTCAAGCGTGACGGCTCTTTCATTTCAAATATTCTTGTAGATGTCAAGGGTCATTTTTGAAAGATTTTTTTGGTATAATAAATTACCGCATAGACGTAGGGGGGTGACCGTGTGGAAGACTATAAAATTTACCGCCATATTCTTTGTATCGATTTGAAAAGTTTTTTTGCATCGGTTGAGTGTGCCTTACGGGGTCTCGATCCTTTTGAAACGGCTTTAATCGTGGCCGATTCAGAACGCGGTGGGGGAAGTGTTGTGCTTGCGGTCACACCATATTTGAAAGCACGCGGATTTAAAAGTCGCGGACGACTGCATGAGATGCCACATGTTGATAATATGATTGTGGCCACACCTCGAATGCGAGAATATTTACGGTTCTCTAAAAAGATTGTCAGCATCTATTTAGACTATGTTGCGCCAGAAGATTTACATATTTATAGTATCGACGAAGCATTTCTCGACATTACAGCTTACTTGAATTATTATCAAACAACACCGAAAGCGTTAGCTCAAACAATTCGCGATACTATTCTCACGCAAACAGCCATCCCTGCCACCGTCGGCATCGGTGATAATTTGTTGTTAAGCAAGTTAGCGCTTGATCTTTATAGTAAAACGGCAGAAGATGGTATGGCGGAAATGCGTTATCATGATGTAGCAAACATGCTTTGGCCGATTCAACCCCTTTCAGCGATGTGGGGCATCGGTCCACGTATGGAAAAACGACTTAATCAGTTGAATCTTTATTCGGTGCATGATTTGGCGCACAGCTCACGCAAAACATTAAAACGGTTATTTGGAATCATCGGTGAAGAGTTATATTTTCATGCACATGGCATCGATATGACCATTATCAGCGATAAAACAGGCACCCGCATGCCGATGAAAAGCGTTGGTTTAGGTCAAACGCTTTATCAAGACTACGATGCGCATTCGATTGGGCAAATATTGCTTGAGATGGTTGATGAGACTGCTGAAAAACTTCGCTTTATTCGTAAACGTGCTAAAACGCTCCATCTTGGAATCGGTTATAGTAAAGCAGTTGGGGGCGGATTTTCTCGGCAATGCTCTACGGATGAACCTACCGATGATGTGGAAACATTACTTGAGATGACGCTCAACTTATTTGTGAAACATTATGATGGTTCCCCCATCCGGAGTGTGTTTATCCGGGCGACTGGTTTAAAAGAGCATTTAGGAATGTTTCAGTTGTCCTTTTTTGAGGATGTTGAAAAAAAGGCGCGACGAACGAAGCTTTGGTCGGCGATTGACAGTGTCCGTCAGCGCTTCGGTAAACGAAGTGTTGTGCGTTTGTCTTCACTGTTAGAAGAAGGGACGTATCTTGAGCGTACAAGGTTGGTCGGTGGTCATCGTGGCTGAAATGTATGTTGATCGCAAATTGTTAAAGTGGTTACCGTTTCAGTCTTTACCTGAACAAGGGACAGATCTTGCGGATGTTTTTCAAGAAGATGTACCGATCATGCCGATTCTTTCTGAAGATGACTATGCCTTGATGCAATATCGTTTTGAGGAAGCATTTAAGACAGGCTGTGTCGTGCGCGTGACGATTTTTCGCGCAGGACGAAGTAAACAGTATTGCGGTCAGATACTCGGATTTGATCCTTTTTACAAGACCGTGCTTATGACAGAAGAGACAGTTCTTGTAGATGAAATTATCGCCTTAGAAATTATTTGAAGTTTAGCCATCGCTTAAAATATCGTTTTAATTGAGGAGGTTTCAATCATGCAAACGTCAAGCAATAATCTCTTTCCTGCCTTTTTACTCATTTGGGCAAGTATCATCATGTTTATCATCAGTTTTGCGAGTTCTTTGTTGCAACCTGAACTCGCGATTGCCCTTAATTTACGGCTTTTCATTGTGCCAAGTGCGGCGCTTGGGGTCATGCTTACGGTGACAACTCGCCGGGAAGATTTGTATGAAAATGAACAGCGACGTTGGACATTTTGCTTAATTGCCGGCATAGCAATGATTGTTTTACCAGTCCTTGTGCTTTTTATTTTTTAATTGCTTCAAAAGTCCACAAAAAAAGAAGGCAACTATTTAATTAGACGCCTTCTTTCTTTTCTTTTAGTCTAACAAAGCCACATCGGCAAAGGTTTTGTCGCGTTCAAACATTTTGACAACATAGGAACAAGTTGGCCGAATTTTTAACTGATTTTCACGCGCATGTTCAACTAGACGATCTAACAGTTTTCGTGCGACTTGCTGACCTCTTAAACTTGGGTCAACGTAGGTTCCATTAGCAACGATTGTATTTTCATTTTCTTCAGTAAAAGTAATGATGGCATCTGGTGCTTGTTGGTTTTCACCAATATAAAAAGCCCGTACACCTGTTTTGATTGTCAAGATGGCTCACCTCTTTCATATTTATTATATAAGGCGCCACCATCGTGCGCAACCATAATGCGTCTAAGGTTGACAAAGCAGTTAAGAACAATTATAATAGAAATGTAATCATTACAAAAATGAGGTGAGTTTATGTCCGGTATAGAAACAATTCTTAGACAACATGACATCAAACCTTCTTACGTGCGGATGCGTGTTTTTGATTATTTGAAACAACATTTAAATCATCCGGATGCTGAAAGTGTTTACCAAGCACTTGCGCCGGCTATTCCAACTTTATCAAAAACAACCATTTATAATACGCTACATTTATTTGTTGAAAAAGGGCTCGTTACAGAACTCGTCCTAAACCAACAGAAGCACTATGATATTCGGACACGACCGCATGCGCATCTTCAATGTACTGAGTGTGACCAAATTGTCGATCTTGAGATGACCCCACCTTATCTTGATCCTCAGTCAGTGAAAGACTGGAAACTTAATCAAGCACAGCTAACCTATTTTGGTGTATGTACAAAGTGCCAA
>SKGI01000037.1 GCA_007117555.1 Candidatus Izemoplasma sp.
TCCTGGCGATACAAAGCACCAAGATAGCGGGCGATATCATTCATCGCTTGGCCAGCATCGATTTCTTCATTGGTGTAAGTGCCAAAGAATGTATTGTCTTCAAAGAACACATCGCCGTATTCATAGGCAGGATCATAAGCATAGTCTAAAGCACTTTCGACTTGTTCTTGTAAAGTATCGACAGGCTCTTCTTCCATCGGTGGTAAGAGAACACTATCAATCACATGGATGACACCATTGGTCGCAAAGACATCAGGTACGATGACTTGTGATTCGTTGATAAACACGTTGCCATCTTCGACACTAATCGTAATGAACTCACCATTTAGTGTTGCAACTTCAACGGGACCGTCTGAGGCTAAGTCAAGGACCGCTTCAGCACTAAATTCACCTGCAACAACGTGGTAGAGTAAGACATCCGCTAAGAAATCCGCTTCAAGCAGTTCCGCTGCAGTTAAGTCAAGCGCTTCAAGCAGTGCGCCAAACGCTGCATCGGTTGGAGCAAAGACAGTGAAGGGACCTTCGCCACGAAGGGCTTCGACAAGTTCCGCTTCGATGACAGCCGCGACGAGTGTTTCAAAATCATCGGCTTCAATCGCTGTATCGACGATATCTAACAGTTCAGGTTCTTCTTCCATTGGTGGCAAGAGAACACTGTCAATGACATGGATGACACCATTGGTCGCAAAGACATCGGGTACGGTGACTTGTGATTCGTTGATGAACACGTTGCCATCTTCAACACTGATAGTAACGAACTCACCATTCAGTGTTTCTACTTCAACGGGACCGTCTGAGGCTAAGTCTAGAACCGCTTCAGCACTAAATTCACCTGCAACAACGTGGTAGAGTAAGACATCCGCTAAGAAATCTGCTTCAAGCAGTTCCGCTGCAGTTAAGTCAAGCGCTTCAAGCAGTGCGCCAAACGCTGCATCGGTTGGAGCAAAGACAGTAAATGGACCTTCGCCACGAAGCGCTTCAACAAGATCCGCTTCGATGACAGCCGCGACGAGTGTTTCAAAATCATCGGCTTCAATTGCTGTATCGACGATATCTAACAGTTCAGGTTCTTCTTCCATGGGTGGTAAGAGAACACCATCAATCACATGGATGACACCATTAGAAGCTTCAATGTCAGTAACTGTGACAGGAATGCCATCGACAGTAACCTCTGAACCTTCAAGCGCTAATGTGACAAACTCTCCAGACAATGTTTCTACTTCAGCTGGGCCATCTGATACAAGTGCCATGACATCTTCAGCAAAAAATGCGCCAGATAATACATGGTAAAGTAAAATATCACTTAAGTTTTCAAAAGCTAGCAGTTCTTCAGCCGTAATATCTAAGGCTTCAAGTAATTCTGCAAAAGCAGCATCCGTGGGGGCAAAGACAGTAAATGGACCTTCACCACGTAATGCTTCCGCTAGGTCTGCTTCTAATAAGGCAGCAACTAAGGTACCAAAGTCTCCCGCAGCAATCGCAGTATCGACGATATCCTCTAGTGGATCGTCTTCAATTGGATCGGGATCGGTAGTTCTTACATCACATGCAGCAATGACAAATAATAGTGCAAAGAAACTAAAAAGTGCAGTAAGTCTTTTAACCATAATTTTGTATCCTCCTGAAAGTTTTTGTTGACTCCATTTTATTATCTACAGGTGAGGTTTGCAATTGATATGCTTAAAATTAAATTGTGCTCCTTTTAATTTTGTAAACGTTATTTAGAAAACACTTCAAATTAGAGCTGCATCATATGAAGAGATTTCGATTTATGTTCAAATATTGACTTTTTAGACAAAAAAACTGACCGTATCTAACGATCAGCTTAACGTAGACAATAAAGTACACAAAATATAAAAATCAATAGCAAATAAATAACCGAATCAATCTCTCAATGAACGGTCCTGAACTAAAAGCGCCATCAACTGATCAAGCGTCGCTACATGTGCCTCAACGGCGGCTTCATCAACGGCTCCAGGAAAAATAGATTCGATGAGTTTCATCGGCACATGCTTCGCTTTTCTTTTTAAATTTTTCCCGTCCTCAGTAAGAAATAAATCCACGACCCGCTCATCTTTGGTACTACGACGCCTTACAAGCAACCCTTGCTTTTCAAGCTTTTTAAGAAGGGGTGTTAACGTCCCAGAATCGAGATATAGACGTTCACTCAAACGCTTAACGCTAATCTCATCCTCTTCCCACAAAGCAAGCATCGCAATGTAACCAGTGTAGGTTAATCCCAATGGCTCAAGCAGCGGTTTATAATGTCTAATAATTTCTTTTGATATAACATAATGCTTAAAACATATTTGGTGCTCTAACTTTAAAGAAGTGCCCATACAATGACCCCCAAACTTTATGTTGTGCGCAATTTTATTTTACTACTTTTTATTGTATTGTCAATCATTTTCCTTGAAAAACCATTTTTATTTTGTACAATTGAATTGTAGAGGAGGTTAAAAGATGACAATTTATGATTTAGCAGTAAAAAACATTCATGGTCAGGTTGTACCACTTCACAAGTTTAAAGATAAAGTACTATTAATTGTAAACACAGCGACAGCTTGTGGTTTGACACCACAGTATAAAGAGCTTGAATCCATGTATCGTGATTACCGTGAAAGAGGCCTAGAAATACTCGATTTCCCCTCAAATCAATTTCATCAACAAGCCCCTGGTACTTCAGAAGAAATTCACACTTTTTGTACTACACGATACGACATTACGTTTAATCAGTTTGCCAAAATTGATGTAAATGGTCAAAATGCTGATCCGCTTTTTCAGTACTTAACGAACGCACAAAAGGGACGCTTTGGAAAACGAATCAAGTGGAATTTCACCAAATTTTTAGTCGACCGAAACGGTCGCGTGGTCAAGCGTTTTGGGCCTGCGACACGGCCTAATAAAATTAGACGGACACTAGAAAAGCTTTTATAAAAAACGTCATGACGGGTTTTAGATGCGTCATGACGTTTTTAATTTAGGATTTCTTCTGAGATTGATGACTTGCGGCGACGCGGTTTCTACCTTCGCTTTTTGCACGATATAAAGCCTTGTCGACGCGCTCATACGCAGAGTCAAACGATTCGGACTCATCTTCAATCAAAGCCGTGACACCAAAGCTTGCGGCAATGTCTTGTGCATCTTCATCTAAATCTAAATGTACTTGCCTTGTTAACTCTCTTAGCTTTTCCGCTTGCTCTATACACTGTCTTAACGGCGTTTGATGCATATGGATGACGAACTCTTCACCACCCCAGCGGCAAACTGTGCCATTACTGCCAACCTGTTCTTTAAGTCTTTTTGCAAAAGCAACAAGTAACTGATCGCCTTTTGGGTGGCCATGACGATCATTAAAAGCTTTGAAATGATCGATGTCAGCCATAATGAGACAGCCAGGAGAGGCATCATTTTTTAAATGTGATTCAACGGATTCAATAAATGCACTCCGGTTTAATAAGCCGGTCAACTGATCATGGCGGGCAAGAAAAGCGAGTTGTGCATTGGCTTGAACGAGTGTTTCTTTTTGGCCAAGGATGGTTGCATGCTGTTCAATATTTCGCCTTTTACCATACCAAATGATCAAAGATAGGAATAACCCAAGTGATGCAGTGGTGAAACCATTCACTTGATTAGTAAGGACAATTTCTGGGTCTACAATGACTCGATCCATACTTATTGCAAAAACCATCCAAGCTACGCTATAAATTAAAACAGCCTTTGAGGGGCGAGAATAAAGCGTTAGACCCCCAATCAAACTTCCCATGATAAAAGGGCTAATATTGGTGGTGACTTGTTGGTCAATCACCGCAATGATAATACCAATCGTTAAAATCATGATGAGGAATGCGGTTTGCAGTATTTTAAAAGTAGGGTGAAAA
>SKGI01000092.1 GCA_007117555.1 Candidatus Izemoplasma sp.
ACTTAAAGCTGGCATTCTTTCACTTGATCAAGGTCAAACAGAAGCGGCGTTGGCACTTGGTATGACACCGGGTCAAACGTATCGACGGGTTGTTTTTCCGCAAGCGTTACGCAACATGTTGCCTGCTATTGGGAATGAACTTGTCGTCAATATTAAAGATACGGCTGTATTAAGTGTTATTGGCGTCTCAGAGTTATTTTTTATGGGTCGCCGCGTTGGCAATGCGAGTTATCGCTTTACTGAAGCTTTCGTTTTAGTTTCGGTGCTATATTTAGTACTCGTGAATGTTGCGGTGTATGGTTTAATGCGTCTAACCCGTCAACGCAAGCCTTCTTTCCCTGCAAGTGATAGTGGGGCGCTCGTATGACGCTTAGTTTAGACCATGTCACAAAAGATTTTGGTGAAGGCCCAGTCTTAAAAAGTGTATCCGTCGTATTTAATCCGGGTGAAGTGGCGTGTATTGTTGGCCCATCGGGTTCAGGAAAAAGCACTTTGCTTAGAATGCTAAACCGCCTAGAAACACCTGACCAAGGTGATGTTTTAGTTAATGGTATTCCGCTTAAAGATACTGATAAAGCTATACAACAACATCGCAGTCAAACAGGTATGGTATTTCAAGCCTTTCATCTGTTTAATCATCTCAGTGTACTAGACAACTGCTTGCTTGCGCCCATGACCGTATTAAAACAAAGCAAAGTCGAGGCAAAAGCTCGAGCACTACAAGCATTACAAGAAGTCGATATGATTGGCTATGCACATCGTTATCCTGCCAACTTATCAGGGGGGCAAAAACAACGCGTTGCCATTGCAAGAGCGTTGAGTATGACACCGCAAGCACTGCTTTTTGATGAGCCGACTAGTGCACTTGACCCCGAGATGGTCCAAGAAGTTTTGCAAGCCATTCGTCGTGTGGCCGCAAAAAAAATGACCTTAGTACTCGTGACCCATGAAATGCAGTTTGCGGCAGAAATTGCTGACCGAATTATATTTATGGCTGACGGTCAAATCATTGAAGACAGACCCGGCCGTAGTTTGCTTGATGACCCCATGCATCCACGGACTAAACAGTTTCTAAAATCTTGGTTAAATGGATCAGTCAAGTAAAAAAACCTTGTCGTCAGATACCTATGACGTGCAAGGTTTTTTATTAGATTTCTAAACGGTAGCTACGCAAGCCTTTGAGCGCTGAAACACGTACTTTTGGGTCTTGGTTTAAGCGTCTGAAAATAGAATCGATGCAAGTGTTACGTTGTTTTAGAAAAGCACTGATTTCATGTTGGTGAAGCGGGTGGACTCGGATAATATTTAACAGAGCTTCATAATCATCAGTCACGGCGCTTTGATAAGATCCTTCAGCCAATGCATCAAGTGCAAGACCTTGCACTGTGTCTGCGAATTTCTTTACGCGCTTTGCCAGTGGGGGTTTCACGGTGGAATCAGCACCAGGGCGTATGGGAACATTGATGTATAAGCGCTGGTAACGGATTGTTTGAAGCCTTTTCTTAAGCGTCTCTAAGGCGCGGTCAGTATCGTTGATCTCTTTAAGAAGCATGACTTCAAGCCATAGTTCGCCAGTGAACTGGTTTGAAAAAGCATCGAGTGACTTAGAACATCGCTCAATATTGAGTTGTACATGCGGACGATGGATGCTTTGGTCTAGCTCGGGGTTATTAAAGAAAATAGTCGGCAGTACAATGTCCGCTTCTAGGGCCGCAGCAAACACATCTTGATTGTCAAAGCGCGTCCCATTCGTAATGAGTGCTAAGGGTTTATCAGTGCGCGCTTTTAAGCCAAGGAGTAGATTTTTTAAGTCTTTGTATAAAGTCGGTTCGCCTAAGCCAGAAACGGTGACCGTATCATAGTTTTGATCGGTTTTTAACCAGTCATCAAATAAATCAAGCAAAGTGCTTGCAGCGACAGTTTCATCCGGTTCAACCATTAGATTATGTGTACGGCCAAGTTGACAGTAAATACAATCTAGATTACAAATTTTTGTCTTAAATGGACTTAACCCGATTGAACGGCCAAGTCGTCTTGATAAAACAGGTCCATATACATATAAGCTATCACGCATGATGTTTCAATCGCTGTCTATGCGTAGAAAGTTTATGTTGATACATATTTTCATCAGCTTGAATCAAAGCTTTTTCTAAATCTTCGCGCGTACATTTTGCGTTGAGTTTGACCTCACCATAAGCCGCCGATAAACCCGAATCAAGTTTCAATAGATATTGATTAAACTGCTCTATCCAATCGCTAAGATCAATTTCAAAGGATGTCGGTATTGCTAAGGCAAACTCATCACCACCGAGTCGGTATGCTTTGATGGTATGTGCATTAGCTTGTGCTTCAAGGTATTCACCAACGGCTTTAAGTACATGATCTCCTTGATGGTGGCCATAACGATCGTTGATTGACTTGAAATTATTTAAATCAATCATGACAAGAAGTATTGAGCTTTCTTGAGCTAAAGTCAGGACATCGTGAAAAAAGGCACGCCGATTTTTTAATGCGGTCAAATCGTCCCGCATACTCATATCGTGTAATGTTTGATTTAGTTTGTTTAAAGCTCGGTTTTTTTGCGCCAACTCACGTTGCGTGTTAACGAGTTCGCTATTTAAAGCAGTCCATTCGCGCAAGTAAGCAGCAGTTGTTTCATCGCTGCTATAATGCTTAAATGCCTGTGCCTCTCGTAAACTGTTGAGTTGTTCACTATTAATTCGAATAATCTCATTGAGAACTGTCAATGTTTCTTGACGTTCTTTAAGACTAATCATAACAATTTGTTTGTCGAGTTTGAGCAAGGCAATCGATAAGGTCATGTGGTTGTGTTTTTCATTAAGAACCAGTTCACCACCGAAACTGTGTCCATTTTTAAGTGTATCTTTTAGATACCCAAGAAATCGTTTTATTGAGCTATCATCAACATGTTGAATAAAGTGTTTACCAGGTTGAAATAGACAGTCTTCTTCATTGACTTTAACTGTCTCGACAATGCGCCCTTCAAGGTCGAGAATTAAGCCTAGCGTCATCAGTTTAGAGTCCGACAAGGTGCCGTCCTACGTTGAGTGCGGAGGCCGCTTCATTAGCATGCCCATCGACTGCAAACTTTTTATGGAGACTCAAATCAGCTGAAAAAGCTTGACCGCCAACTAATATTTTAGTGTGTTTGAGTTGTTGGCTGTCTCGTATTTTTTCAACGGTTTCATGTAGGGCGCTCAAATGTATGGGTAAAGTGACACTGAGACAAATGAGGTCAGGTTGAAACGATAAAGCAAAGCGGACCATGTCTTCTGGTGGCATGTTAGAGCCAAGGTAGTGAGTTTGAAACCCATCGAGTTCAAAAAAATCAGTTACCATACGTATCCCAATTTCATGTAGCTCCCTACCAATCGCCGCGGCCAACAGTTTTTTGCCATGCTTTGGCGGTGCGAAAATTTCTTCATAAAAGCTGGCCATGATGGATTGCGTAATGACTGTAGCAAGATGTTCATCTGCAACATGAATGGCTCCAGTTTGCCAAAGTCGCCCGACTTCATATAAACTCGGTTGAAAGATATCAAGATAAATATCTTTAAGTGATGCACCCATTTCACGAAGTTGTGTGATATGTGCGCGTGCTGTTTGACGGTCTTTGTTTAAAACATGTGTGAGATAAGTGATGGTATCTTGGTTGATTGCATAGGACTGATTCTGATTCTCGGTGAGAAAAGATTTTGGATCGATTTGACTGAGCAAGACTTGTTGGCGCGTAGACAATTGGGGTGACAGTTTTTTTTGAATGACCTCATATAATTTAATGGCAACCCCTTTGTCGATCCCTGCATGATCAAGCGCGACTGCAAGCCAAGAAA
>SKGI01000051.1 GCA_007117555.1 Candidatus Izemoplasma sp.
CATAATTCAACTCAATAAATAACTGATACGCCACCTTTACCCATTGAAACTCGATGTGAAGCGGTGAATAAAGAAGCGAGGGTTCAATGTCTAGCAGTCGGGTATAAATTTCCGTTGCATAAGCATTACGTCGATGATACAGTGCTTCTTGAAATAATATACAATCCGATAAAGCTTGTTTTAATAGGTGCGTATCCGTAAGAAACGGAATATCAAGATGACGTGCGATTAAAGCTAATACATCCCATGATGCAATGCGTCGTCCTGCTTCAATATCAGCGATGACTGTAGGGGAGAGGTGCATTGCACGTGCCATACCACGCAATGAATAATCGCGTTTCAACCGTTCTAGTTTAAACTGATGACCGATGATTTTTAAGTTGTCTTCGTGGATATTGAGTGATTGGTTAGCGTTTTTCACGAGAAGTACTGTGCCAACTTAGCAAACGTATCCGTTTTGTTAAGTTCATTCAACACTTCATGACGTGCGCGCGTAATAGACATGACTTCTAAGGGCATGTCAGGATGTGTTTTGCGATAACGGACGGCCAGTTGTGTGAGTGTTTTATCATTTGGGTTAAGCGGATCATCAGCGCCAGAGATTAATAAGGTTGGTACGTTTGGTTGAGCTTTGATACAAGTTAGACTGTTGACTTGATCTAGCAAGGCAAAAAAAGACAAGTAAAACGGGGCATTGTAAGCATAACCACAAGCTGGATCGTTTTCATAGGCTTTGACAAGTTCTGGATCATAACTTAACCAGTCAAAGGATGAGGTCGCATTGGGCACTTTTTTTATCAAGCCATCATTTAACATATCGGCGAGCTTATCATGACGGGCGGTATCTTTACGTCTTGTGGCCATCAGTTTTCCGATGAGTCGCATCATTTTCGTGTATACTTTACCATAATAAGGGGGCGAACCCATAATGACAATGCGGTCAAAAGACCGATCTGACTTTTCAAGATACCGTCTTAAAATGACCGACCCCATGCTGTGACCTAACATCATGATGGGTAAGTTAGGGTGTTGACTGCGAATGTGTGCTTGCACACAATCGACATCAGCGACAATCGTTTCAAGGCTGTCTGCATCTTTAAAGATACCAACTGTTTGGGCCGGCATTAAGCTTTGCCCATGCGCGCGGTGATCATGGGCATATACGGCAATACCATGTTCAGCCATCGCTTTAGCAAACGTTTCATAACGCTTGGCATGTTCGCCCATCCCATGTAAAATATGCAAAACTTTAACTGGTTTTTGCGGTAGGACACGATATACGTGTAACGTTGCCTTTTCCGTACCATCGAGCTTAAATGTCTCCATCATCTCACTTGCCTCCTATCTTTAACACTTTTATTATAGCACAGGGCCAATAAGCTTTGATAAGTCGTTTTATTCTAAGCGTACTGATTCAATGAAGATCAATTGTTTTGTGGTACAATGAGTATGATGTCTTAGTGAGGAGCCACACGATGTTTAAAAAACTTACTGGATTGCTCTTGATTGGGTTTGTCTTCGTGACTGCGGCATGCACGCACGTCACACGGGAGACCGACGCAATCACAATCAGTCATCTCGATATTTTTTACTTAAACGATTTGCACGGTCAAATCGTCGCGGATGGCACCCGTATGGGACTTCCGGCTATTGGGCATTTTTTGTTGACGCGTCAAGCTTTATTTCCTGATCACACGCTCATTTTAGCGGGCGGAGATATGGTTCATGGTAGTGCGCTTGCGAATCTTGATTTCGGTCGACCGATCATTGAACTCATGCAACAGATTGGTTTTGATGTGATGGTTGTTGGGAACCATGAGTTTGATTGGGGATTGCCTGTCATCACCCGTTCTTTTGGAGCGGGTGGCGTTGAACCCATCGCTGACTTTGCGTTACTTGGAGCCAATATTTATGAACACAGTCACAGCGGAATCCCTGAAACGGTTGAACCGTATACAATTTTTAATCGTGGACAACTAAAAATTGGGGTCATCGGCACAATTGGCTATGGCCTCGAACGAACGATTGCGCCGCAGTTTGTTGAAGGGTTTTCCTTTTTAGACCCCGCACCGATTGTAGAAGATTTAGCGCGATATTTACGGGCTGAACAAGGTGTCGATATCGTCCTTTTACTGACGCATGATAGCGGGCTTGTCAATGCCGATGTTTTACAGTTTCCTGAAGCAGCACGCGTTGATGCGATATTTAATGCACACTCCCACGAGGTTTTCGCGTATGTTGAACACGGTGTTGCGATCATTCAATCGGGGGATTATGGACGCTATGTTGGGCATGTAAGGTTTGATCTTGACGAATCGCGAATTTTAGGTGTGCATCTTGAACAACTCACACAAGAAAATGAACCGCTATTACGCCACACAGATCCTGATCTTGAACGATTAGTCGCTTCTTACATTGAAGCGTCAGAAGACTATTTAACAACGCCGATTATTTACAATCCGAATGTTGTTGAACGGGACGCGCTCACAGCTTGGATGGCTCGATTGATGCGCACCGTGACAAACGCTGATCTTGGGCTTCAAAATAGAGGGGGCACACGGATGCCGTTCCCGGGAGACACCACGCTTACTTTAAGTCATTTATATGATGTTTTCCCTTTTGATAACACCGTAAAAACAGTGTGGTTGACCGGTCAAGAGATCGAACGTTTTCTACGTTTAACTAGTTGGCGCAACTACGATACGAATGTCGAACACTTTATTGCCGATCAACTTTATAAAGTAGCGACCAATAGTTTCGTTTTCGATCAACCTCATAATCCTTTTATTTATGGCATAGACCCAGTCGATACGCATATACCACAACGCGAACTCGCGTTGAATGAACTTACTAAACAACACACGATTTATGGTTACTTTTCTAACCATCACCGACTTCTAACTGACACACTGCACAACAACAATCAACCTCCAGAAACCCAACCTTAATATAATCATGCAGCTTATAATAAGCAAAAACCCCTTCTCTAGACTTGCAATCCATCATCTAAAGAAGGGGGTTTTTTTGTTTGGTTACATATAGAACGAAGCTTTAGCGTTTACTGGCGTCGTAAGGTTCACCGATTGCTTTAGGTGCTTGAGATTCTTTCGAGAAAATCGCAAGAATGACGAGCGTCATCACATAAGGCACCATTTGATAAATTTGCCTCGACAATGGCAACCCTCTTAACAAAGCCAACGAGTCGTGCTGATATTGTACCACATACATAAAGGCAAAGAAAATCGCAAACACGAAGACACGGGTTGGCTTCCATTGCCCTGAAATCAAGATCGCAAGGGCGAGAAATCCAAGTCCGTGAACATTGCCATCAAAACCATTGTGAAAAGAAATGAGATAGCTTGCGCCGCCTAGTCCCGCTAACAAACCCGATACCAAAACACCGATATAGCGTACTTTGAAAACATTGATACCGAGTGAATCCGCCGCATGGGGATTTTCACCACAGCTTTGAATGCGCAAACCTAGTCGCGTCCGCTTAAAAATAATCGTGACCGCAATAAGAACCCCTATTCCGATAAACGTAGATAAATAAGCCCCTGAAAACAGCAGCCTTCCGAAAAAGGGAATATCTTCTAAGATGGGGATATTAATACGGTATGAAGCGGTGATAATAATTTTATCGGTCGCGCGCCCTCTCACAGGATCAATATAAAAGGTCCGAGCCGTAAAGACAGCAATCGCAGGAGCGAATAAGTTCAGTGCTGTCGCACTGATGATTTGATTTGAGTTCATCGTCACCGATGCAAACGCATGCGCAAGGGCAAACACCATACCAGCCACAGCCCCCGCGATC
>SKGI01000100.1 GCA_007117555.1 Candidatus Izemoplasma sp.
AGTAGTTTGTGATAATGGATGACTTTTCATATTTTAAACTTTCCATAGTAAATAATAGAGAGTAGCGAATGTCGCGCAGTGATTTCTCAATGTACGTTTCTGAACGATCGAGATAGTCGGGTGCCATAGTGGTTAAAATATCAAGTGCCAGTCTTTCTTGGTGACGATTAAGTGGCTCAAACACGTTATCACCCCACAGCGTTTATAGTAACTTCTTATTTAATTATAACAAATATATAGAGGATGCGCCATCGTACTAAAAAAAGAACAAACAAGCAGTTTGTTCTATGATGTATGTGGTTTATCTTCTTTTAAAAGTCGATTACGGCTTTGTAAAAAGCGACTTTTTGGCTCAATGCCTTTAGCGATCTTAATAAAATTCCCTTTATGTCGATAAACAATCATTAACGTCCCTAATGTAGTTACAACAGGCATAATCCAATCTCCGGATGGTCCAAACAGCAGCAAGCGAATGCCTTCTTCAGCCCCCCAGATAAAAACACCATAGCTCACGATGGCTAAGGCCAAAGTGCCCGTACATGAAGCCACGCTCACATAACGTGTAATCTTCAAAGTAATGATATAACCTAATAAGCCAACTAAACCAAGAATTGGCGCATAAAATAAGAAGATACCAACGCCTGTAGCGACGGCCTTACCGCCTTTAAAGCGCAAAAAGACAGGAAATATATGACCCACAGCTGAAGTGAAACCAAATAAAAGAATTGGCACGCCTGTATCTGGCAACCAACCGATGCGGATTAAGAGTATCATGAACCCACCTTTAAACACATCGAGCACAAAAACGAGTGTCCCAAGATTTTTTCCTAACACACGGAAAGCATTTGTTGTCCCAGGATTCCCCGAGCCATGCTCACGAATGTCGATCTGTTTAAACACTTTACCTATGATGACAGAAAACGGGATCGAACCGACAAGGTAAGCGAGTACGAACAATAAGACAATAAGCAGTATATCCATTTTGAAACCTCCGCTTTGACAAACAACCTTTTTTGATTATATCATAATAAAATGTAAATTACACTACTAATGAAACCGTGATTTTGATATAATAGTATGATGAGTTGAACTAAAAGGACGTGGAACCCATGACACTAAAAACACTTGATCAATACGGTGCTGACTCCATCCAGATTCTTGAAGAGCTGGAAGCTGTTCGCAAACGCCCCGGGATGTATGTTGGCTCGACCGATGCACGCGGGCTCCATCATCTCGTCTGGGAAATTGTGGATAATGCCATTGACGAAGCGCTTGCTGGCTATGGCAATGAAATTATTGTCACCGTTAAAGAAGACAATAGTATCGTTGTTCAAGATTTCGGTCGCGGCGTACCCGTTGAGAATCACACGAGTGGTAAGACAGCCATTGAAATCATATATACCCGTCTTCATGCTGGCGGTAAGTTTGGTCAAGCGGGTGGCTACAAAGTCTCAGGAGGCCTACATGGTGTTGGCGCAAGTGTCGTCAATGCGCTGAGTGAGTTTCTACATGTTACCGTCAATCGTAATGGCAGCCGGTATATTATGACCTTTGAAGATGGCGGTCGAAAAATATCGGATTTGACCGAAGTTGGCGATAGCCGGAAAAATGGGACAACCGTTTGGTTCAAACCGGATTCAAATGTCTTTTCTACGACAGTATTTAACTTTCAAACACTTTCTGAACGTCTCCGTGAAAGTGCTTATCTTATCAAAGGATTAAAAGTGACTTTAAATGACGAACGGTCTAAACAAAAAGAAGTGTATCTTTATCAAGATGGGATTTTATCGTATATTGATTTTTTGAATCAAAATCGCCAAACCGTTCATCCGACGCTATATTTTGAAGGAACCCATGATGACATTGAGGTTGAAGTTGCTTTTCAGTTCACCCAAACATATACCGATCAACTATTTTCTTTCGTCAATAATGTCAGAACGCGCGATGGTGGGACCCATGAAACAGGTTTTAAGACCGCCTTCACAAAAATCTTTAATGAATATGCTTTGCGAACGGGCCATCTCAAAGATAGAAATAAAAAACTTGAGGGCGCCGATATTCGTGAAGGACTGAGTGCTATTATTTCGATTAGAATTCCTGAACATTTACTACAGTTTGAAGGTCAAACAAAAAATAAACTCGGTACATCTGAAGCAAGAACGGCTGTTGAACAAATCGTATTAGAAAATATGACCTATTTCTTTGAAGAAAATCCGAGTGTAACGAGTACGTTGATTGAGCGCGCCCACAAAGCGCAAAACGTTCGCGAAGCCGCGCGCAAAGCCCGCGAAGAAGCACGACTCGAGAAAAAAGGTAAAAAACGGGAACCATTATTGTCCGGTAAATTAGCCCCAGCACAATCGAAAGACAAGCAAAAAACTGAACTTTATCTTGTGGAAGGGGACTCGGCAGGTGGCTCTGCTAAGCAAGCAAGGGATCGTCGTTATCAAGCTATTTTGCCTCTTAGAGGTAAAGTCATCAATACTGAAAAAGCACGCATTGAAGATGTCTTGAAAAATGAAGAAATCAATACGATCATTCATACGATTGGTGCGGGGCTTAGCTCAGATTTTGATCTTGAGCAATGCAATTATGCCAAAATCATCATCATGACCGATGCTGATACAGATGGCGCACACATTCAAGTATTATTGCTGACATTCTTTTTCCGCTATATGCGTCAACTTGTTGAAGCGGGCAAAGTTTATATTGCTTTACCCCCTCTTTATAAGTTTACCTACCGTAACCAACGAAAAGATCAAGTGACCTATGCCTGGAGCGATGACGCACTAACTGAACTGCTTCAAAAACATAAAAATGGTTCAGTTCAGCGTTTTAAAGGGCTAGGTGAAATGAATGCTGATCAGCTCTTTGAGACAACGATGAACCCTGAAACAAGAACCTTGATTCGTGTTACCATCGATGATTTAGCCGATACTGAAAAGCGTATCCGCATTTTGATGGGTGATCAAGTTGAACCAAGACGAGATTGGATTGAGTCCCATGTCGTTTTTACTAATGAAGACAATTTTGCGATAAAGGAGTAGCCCATGGCCGATAAGAAAAAAGACACATTAGATACATACATAGAAGGCCGCATTCTTGACGAAAATCTTGAAGATATCGTTGGGGATCGCTTCGGCAGATACTCCAAGTACATCATTCAAGATCGCGCCTTACCTGATGTGCGCGATGGTTTAAAACCCGTCCAGCGACGTATTTTGTATGCGATGCATATGTTAGGCCTTTATCATGACAAACCTTATAAGAAATCAGCCCGTATTGTTGGCGATGTCATCGGTAAATATCATCCGCATGGCGATTCAAGCGTGTATGAAGCTTTAGTGCGTATGAGCCAAGATTTTAAAATGCGCATTCCTCTAATTGACATGCACGGTAATAATGGCTCAATTGATGGCGATTCGGCTGCGGCGATGCGTTATACCGAAGCGCGAATGAGTCCGATGGCAGAGTATTTGTTACGCGACATTGACAAGCGGACTGTTAATTTTATTCCCAATTTTGATGACGAAGAATATGAACCAATCGTCTTACCTTCGCGTTATCCGAACCTGCTAGTTAATGGGGCAACAGGGATTTCTGCGGGTTATGCCACGGAAATTCCACCACATAATCTAAAAGAAATTATCCAAGGTGTCATCAAGCGTATTGACAAGCCAGATAGTACGATTGATGATATGCTTAAACTCATCAAGGGTCCGGATTTTCCAACGGGTGCCATCGTTCAAGGA
>SKGI01000045.1 GCA_007117555.1 Candidatus Izemoplasma sp.
AAATGGTCATGATACCCATTTTCTCGCAGAACATTTCGCAAAAGTCTATGCATTTGATATTCAAGAAGCAGCAATCGTTAATACGCGAGCGCGACTTCAAAATATCGCATCAACACATGATGTGCAACTCATTTTAGATAGCCATGTGAGTATGAACCATTATATTGAGGATCAAGTAGATGTTTTTATGTTTAACTTAGGTTGGCTACCTGGTTCAGACAAAACTGTTACGACGGTCAAAAAGCATACTTTGCAAGCGCTGAAAACGGCTTTATCAATGCTTGCGGAGGATGGCCTTATTACTTTGACGGTTTATCCAGGCCATAAAGAAGGTTTAGAAGAAGCGCTGACTATTGAAACATGGCTCAAGACGCTTGACTCAAGGATATACACAGTGCTTTCTTATGCCTTTCTTAATCGAAAAAATGCGCCTTATAATTTGCTGATTCATCGTCATGTTCTTTCTAAACACAATGATTAAAAAATAAATAACCGGAGGTTTTTATGCGTCAAAGAATTGTGGCGACCATGCCACTTATTGCGTTAACGCTCATGTTATTTAGCGGATTTGTACTTGAAGATTGGTTGTTAGGTGTTACATTTTGGCTTTTAGTTCCCTTATCGTGGCTACTTTTAGGGAAAAACTTTCGTCGACGACTCAATCAGTCGATGCCACTGATTGCGCTTGCACTGTTTTTATGGCTTGCGCTTGGGTTTAATCTGGCGCATCCAGGTTGGGTCGTGTTCTTTTTGATTCCTTTATCTGATATCATCTTAAATGGAAAAGTGGACGCTCGGAAGTTAGTTGTACTGGTCGTGACCATCAGTTATTTGGTGCTTGGGTTTACCGTCGAAGGATTTTGGCATCCAGGATGGCTTATATTCTTGTTGATTCCAATCATCAACAATCTTTTCTTTCCTAACCGAAACAACCCTATGTTTATGAACAAAGATGAGATTAAAGCCCGCGTTAAAAGCTTTGTTTATAGCGGGGATGAAGACGATATCGATATTTTATAAGGATGTGTGCCTTTGATTTCAAAACATGTCATCATACCGAGATACCAAGAAACAGATCAAATGGGTGTCATTCACCATAGTAACTACCCAATATGGTTTGAAGAAGGTCGTGTGCGTTTTTGTGATGCGATCAACTTGCCTTTTGATAAGATTGAAGCGCTTGGCTTGCGTCAAGCGATGATTGACATGCACTGTCGTTTTTTGCGTCCAGCGTACTTTAATCGTCCATTGACACTGCATACATTCATCACAGAAGTAGGCAAAGTTCGTTTGACATTTGAGTATGCTTTGTATAACGAAGCGCATGAATGCATTCACGTTGGAAAAACGCGGCTTGCTTGGCTTGATGAAAACTTAAAACCATTAAATCTTGCCAAATCGCATCCTGACCTTTACACCATGTTACGCGCGCACACTGAGCCCACAAAATCAAATCTATAGAGTCTAAATAAAAGGCGCGTTATGTCGCCTTTTTTGAGTAAAGGAGATAACGTATGACGATTCGTGATAATCATGAAAAAAATAGTAAAAATGAAACGGCAGAAACCGCTTCAGAGATTCAAGTCAAACTATCATTAAAGCGGATTGCACAATTTGATGGGTACTTAAATGCATTCGCTGATGTTAATCCACATGTACTCTTAGAGGCCCAAACGATCCAATCACAAAAGCACGGACCACTAGCAGGGATGCCGATCGCCATAAAAGATAATGTCTTTACGACAGATGGCCTTCGTACGACGTGTAATAGTCAAGTTTTTAAGTCTTTCCACGCGCCTTATGAAGCGACAATCGTCAAGAAATTACGTGAAGCCGGTGCCCTTATTGTCGGTAAGGCAAACTGTTCGGAGTTTGCTTATTTCATAGCCATGGGCACGATGCCTTCTGGCTTTGGTAGTTTGCATGGTCAAGTGAAAAACCCTTATGATCCAACCCAAGATCCACTCGGCTCAAGCACCGGTTCAGCCGTAGCGGTTGCTGCGGGGCTTGTCCCAATGGCTATTGGCACTGAAACAAATGGCTCGCTCGTTTCTCCAGCGATGCGTCTTGGTATTGTGACACTTAAGCCAACACTTGGCAGTGTTTCACGCCATGGTATTATCCCGATCAGTAGTCGACAAGATACCGCTGGACCGATGACAGAAACTGTACTCGATGCAGCTGTGTTGTTTGATGCGATGAAAGGCTATGATGAACAAGATCCTTTATCAGTTGATCACCCGAGTTTGGCTGTATCGACTGCCGAAACCATATCAAATAGCATTAAAGGATTACGTGTTGCGATACTAGACTATGAGCAAGCCCCTTACACGAAACAAGAACAAGCCATGCTCGATGAAGCCCGCAACCACTTAGAACGGCAAGGGTGTGAAACCGTCTCGGTTTCTCATAAAATAGATTTAATTTCAAATCTAAAGACGCTTGCGCCTGAGTTTAAACGTGATATTAATCATTTTCTTGCTAAGTTAGGGCCAGCAGCTCCGGTTAAAAGTTTAACTGAACTCATTGCTTACAATCGCGAACATTCCGCACTTTGTCTGCCGTATGGTCAAGCGATTTTCCATCTTTCTGAAGGTGCGGACATGAGACTTAAAAATTCGAGTTATTTAACGGCTAGAAAACAACTTGATGATGCGATTGAAGCTTTTTTAGCCATTTTCTCAACACATCAAGTTGACGCCATTGTTACAGGCCGTATTACTGGGTATGCACCAATTGGTGGTTTACCCTGTTTACATGTACCGGGTGTATCCATGCCGAACGCGGAGCCACGCGGTGTTTTGTTTATCGGTACAAAGTGGTCTGAGGAGATGCTTTTTAGACTTGGTTATCATTATGAGCAAGCGACGAAACATCGGCAAAAATTCGATGATAAACTGCTTGAGCCTTATGTGACATATTAGACACTTAAAGTATTGTGTTAAATGGCTATCACCTAGGTCGGTGTGATAAAATTAACTTAAGAGGTGAGCATTATGACATTTAAAAAACCCGATGCAAAAACATTGAAAAAGACCTTGACACCACTACAATTTAAAATCACCCAAGAGGATGGCACTGAACCGCCGTTTGATAACCCTTATCATAATCATAAAGAGCCCGGTTTGTATGTTGATGTCGTCTCGGGTGAACCACTTTTTTCTTCTTTAGATAAGTTTGACTCAGGCTGTGGTTGGCCAAGTTTTACAGCGCCGCTTAAAGAGGTTGTTGAAAAAGAAGATCGCCGGTACGGAATGCGTCGTGTTGAAGTGCGTAGCAAAGAAGCAGATTCACATCTAGGACATGTTTTTGACGATGGCCCACGCGATCGAGGTGGCTTGCGTTACTGTATTAACTCAGCCGCTTTGCGTTTTATTCCTGTAAGTGAACTGGAAAAAGAAGGGTATGGCGAGTATTTGGAGCTGTTTAAATGAAACAACCACACCTTGACAAGACGCCTTTTATGTTTGTGATATCCCCAACAAAAACGATGCGTGAAACGTCTAAACTAGGGATTGACCCGCCCATTTATAAACAACAAACTGAATCTATATTGACTTATTTGCGCCAGTTTGATGAGACAAGCTTGCAAGATTTTCTTCAAGTCAATCCAAAACTAGCGCAGTTGAACTATCAACGACTGCATACGTCTTCAGCAAATGCAATGGCGATTGACGCTTATCATGGCGCTCAGTTCAAAGCATTAGATCCAGAAACGTTATCAGAAAAAGCCAGGCACTATCTTCAAAATAAGCTACGTATCTTAAGTGGGCTATATGGTTTATTGAAACCGTTTGACCGGATCCGTCTTTATCGCTTACCGATGGCACATCAAATTGATGAAGTTAAACTCAGTGACTTTTGGCGACCTATCATCAGCGTAGCACTGGAACCTTATGCGCTTGTTAATCTTGCCTCTCTTGAATATGCCGCTGCTATAGATATGTCGCGGATCAAAGTGCTAGAGATTCGTTTTCAGAAAAAACAATTAGGAAAACTTAAAACACATGCGATGGATGCGAAACGTTTACGGGGTCTAATGGTGCGTTATGCGGCCGAAAACACTTTAGAAAATCTTCATGCACTTCAGAACTTTCAAGCGGATGGCTATACGTTTGATGCAGAAGCATCAACAGATCACCTTTGGATATTCTCCAAATAAAAAGAGGCTGACACGTCTAGCGATGACGTTTCAACCTCTTTTTTTATGGGATGTTATCCGTTTGTCTTATTCATCAAAGCAAGATCCGCCAATAAACTCACGGAGCAGTGAGTTACAAGGCACGATATGATCCTCGATGTCAATTAAATGCTTTAGAAATTTAATGAGTCGGTTCGCCGTAATGAAGTGCTCATGATCACGTGGTATTTCTAGCAGTGTATCCAGCGCATACTTTTTCATTACACACAACTCATAGGCAAGCGCACTATTGAAAATGTAATCGGCATTTTCTTGGTGCGGATAAATCCATTTAAACTCACCGCGGCGGACGCTTGGCCACATACCGATCGTTTTTGTTGCTGGTGAGTTGCGAAACTTTCGGTCGCGGACAATGCGTCGCAACATCCGCAAATCAGTGATGGATAGCGGATTGTGGTGGTCCATGTTCATTTGAAGTTGTGGGCTGATAAAAATCTTAAACTTTTGATGTTTAGGAATCAGTTCAGTCAGTGAATCATTTAAGGCATGAATGCCTTCAATGATAATGGGATTGTTATCAGTAATTTGAATAGTGCGGTAACCATCGCGTTGTTTGGTCATAAAGTTAAACCGTGGAATTTTGACGGCTTTGCCATCAATGAGATCGAGCATGTTTTGGTTAAAGAGTGCGATATCTAATGTGTTGATATGTTCTAAATCAATGATGCCGTCTTCGTTTGGTATAATATCTTCGCGATTCAAGTAGTAGTCGTCAAGAGAAATCATAATTGGTTTGAGCCCTAAGGTCAAAAGCTCAATCCGCAAGCGAGTAGAAAAAGTGGTCTTACCGCTTGAAGAAGGCCCTGCAATAGCAATAAGACGGACATTTTCGATGTCATTTAAAACCAAATGGCCAATTTCTGCAATCATTTGGTTGTGTTTCGCCTCGTTGACATGGACGAATTCAACCATGGAAGGTCCTGCGGCATGACGGTTTACTTTTGCGAGTGTTTCTGCATGAATGCGTTCAGACCAGCGATTGGCATTGCGCAAGGTGCGACTATAAATCGGCGCATCCTCAAAGGGTGGGATTTGACCGTTTTCTTCCGCACGAGGATAACGTAGTAAAAAACCTGGTGAATACAGTTTTAACTCAAAATCTTTAAGATAACCAGTTGAAGGAACCATTAAACTGTACATGTAATTCATATAATCATCACACGCATAAAAATGCACGATATCTTCAGGTCGATAATGTAAGATGTCAAGCTTATCATGATACTGATGTTCTTCATAAAAACGGCTTGCAGCTTTTTTATCAAGCTTGCGTCTTTCAATAGTTAAATCCGCGGCGACTAAACGTTTCATTTCGCGACTGAGTGTGTCGATTATTTCACGTATTTTTCCAGTTTCTTCAACACCTTCTATATGGCAAAAAATTGAGCGAGAGATGCTGTAGTTGAATTTAAAAGAGAGTTTAGGGAAGCAGGTAAAAAAGGCTTTAGAAACGAGAAAACGAAGACTTGCCTCATAGACAAAAATCGCTTCTTGATTGGTGCTGTCAAGAAACTCGATTTCAGCATCGTAGTCAATAAGATAATGCAGTTCGCGTAGACGGTTGTTGACGAGTGCAATAAAATAGCGTCGTGCTTTGTCCTCAATCAAAGTGTGCAAACGAACAGGTTCGTGAAAAGTCTTTTTTTCACCGTTTACAGTAAGTGTAAACATAAACACCATCCTTTCAAAATAAGGTGTACTATCATTGTATCAAAACACTAATTAAAAGCAAGTCTTTATCCAATCATGACGTGCACACTAGTACACTCAGTAGTTCAAGTCTGAGTTAGTTTTGATTTCTCATCAACTATGATATAATGAGATTATTATCCACACAAGAGGTGAAAGCATGGGTTATCAATTTGCTATCAAACTTGATCAAATAGCTGAGGAAACAATGACACGACTTGTCTTGGACACTCAACCAATCTTACTCGTTCATCATCAAGCTCAAATTTATGCGATTCAAGATGCTTGCCCACACATGGGGGCATCACTGGCTAAAGGAACCCTTTCAGAAGGGAGAGTAGTTTGTCCTAAACATAAAGCGCAAATTGATGTTAAAACAGGTAGAATTGTCAGTAAAGCTAAGGTGCTCTTTTTAAAACTGCCGACGAAGGCAGCTAAAGTATATCCCGTTAAAATAGAGGATGGCAAAATCTTTGTGGAAGTTTAAAAAAAGACTTTTCAGTCTTAGGTTTGTGTGGTAGAATACAAAAGTATCAAAAAGTTGTGCCGCTTTAGCTCCAACAGGTAGAGCAATTCCATGGTAAGGAAAAGGTTGCTGGTTCGAGTCCAGTAAGCGGCACCATCAGTCAAATAAGCGTCCGTTCGCGGGCGTTTTTTAATGGGTTTAATATCATGAATAGGCTTTGATTTATCCAAAAATACCAATCAAGAAAAAGTAGAGCAAGGGTACTAACAACGCAGGTAACATGTTCGCAACCTTAATATCTTTAAGTTCCATGAACTTGATCCCCATGGCAATAAGCAACACATAACCGACCATTGACAATGTGTCAATCATATCGGTGCTCAAAAAGGCATCCGCTTGTGCCGCGAGTAAATAAATACTACCTTGATAGACTAATATGCTCAAAGCAGCGAGAGCAACCCCAACACCGAAGACAACTGCGAGCATCATAGCGGTGACAAAGTCAAGCGCACTTTTAACTAACAACAATGTCATCCCTTGTCCAAGACCATCTTGGATTGGACCAAGAATGGCCATCGCGCCTACGCAAAAAATGAGTGTGCCCGCGACGAACCCTTTCGCTAAGGGTGGCAGATGACACTTTTTTTCTACGCGAAGCGCAAGGGTATTTAACCGGCCATCAATATCAATCCATGCGCCAATTAACGACCCGATAACAAGTGATAAAATAATTAACAAGTCGTGATGAGTATGCAGTTGTCCATCTTCAATAATAACAAAACCTTGGATAAACCAGCCAATTGCGACGGCAAACAAACCGATTCCTAAGGCAAACATTAAAGCTTTTTGAATTTTCTCTGATAAGCCTCGCTTAAAGATGATACCTATAAAGGTTGCTAATACGACGGCCAATGCGTTGATTACAGTTCCCATGATTGCCCTCCTTGCCTATCTTGATATCATTATACATGAAATAGGTGCCGCTGTGAATGCTTAATGTAACTAAGTCCGAATGCATCAGACGATGTGATATAATGCATGTAAAAGGAGTGTGTTGCGATGAAAACCATTGTGATTACCGGCGTCACAAGCGGGATAGGTCTTGCTTTGATAGAGCATTTTGTAGCTAAAGGGGAACATGTCATTGGGATTGCGCGCAATCAAGGCAGTTTAGAGACACTTGAAAGTGAAATAGCAAACAAGAAACTCAAAGGGCGTTTTACGCATGTTGTGTGCGATTTAAGTCGTTTCAAGGATATGGCAAATACTGTAACACACCTAAATCAAACCTTATCTAGTGGGATTGATGTGCTCATTAACAATGCGGCAATTGTACCTAAAAAGAAACAACTAACTGAAGATGGCTTTGAGCTTCAGTTTCAAGTAAACCACCTTGCCCCAGCTTATTTTATCATCCATCTCAAAGATTTAGTCGCTAAAAAAAATGGGACGATTATAACGACAGCCAGCAATGCCCATAAGCGGGCTAAATATGACCCAAATGATTTACAAGCGACACGTAAGCGCTATTTATCAATCCGTTCATATATGCGGACAAAACTGTATAATATTTTGTATACAGCGGGCTGTAGAGCTGAAGATAAAACATCTAATATTCGGTATGTTGCCGTCCACCCCGGTCTAGTGCGCACGCCGATTGGTACGAAAGACACCTCAAAATTTTATGCAGCGATGTGGAAGTTTTTCACGCGGCGCGGCATTCACCCTGAACAAGCGATAACAACGTATGATCAAATAGTGTATGACGAAAACTTGACGGCGCTTTATTACTATAATGAACAAGAACATACACCGTCTCAAGCTGCGCTAGATGTGCATAATCGTAGCCATCTTTATGAGACAACCAACCACATCCTTGCCCCATATAGCCCATCAGAAAAGCCATCACATAAGTAATGGCTTTTTTGATGGAAGAGGGGTTATTAACCGCCACTACCAATCCCACTATCTGAGTCGGAATCAGGCGTCTCATTGTTAGGCGGTCGAATATGACTCGGATCATCATCGGGTCGATCATCTGGTCTAATTGAGTCATCCGTGTCTTGACGCTCACGCAACGTTTCAAGGAGCGTTCTTAATTTTCCAACATCCCAATGCACCAATGTCTCAAATCGATAGGATTCATCGAGAGCGATGATTTCGCGGATGAGTCTCAAGCGCATCACACTGATATCATGTGATACTGCGGCATCGGTTTCTTCATCAGTTTGGTTTCTTGCATCCCCTTCGACAATATCGATGTTTGGTAAGTGTCGGTCCCGCAGTTCAGGAAGACGTTCGGTGACACGGTCAATCACCGTTGTGCGATTCTCGACCTGGCGCGAGGCCACATCAAGCATCATGACGGGACGTTCAGCGTTTAAATATTCTAATGTAACAGCGCGTTCAACTAATTGATCTAAAGCTATGTTAAAGTGCTGCCCTTGCAAAGATTCAAGCCCTTCTAATAAAGATGACGCTTCTGTGTTGATGGGTCGAACTTCTAAAATGTCATAATCGGCATTAATGTCAATCTCAAAAGTTGGATTGATCTCAAGATAAATAGTTGCATAAACATCGGATACAAGCGGTGCTGGTGAACGCAACCATACGGTGAGTGCCACCGCAAATATGAGTAGAAGACTGGCGAACTGGAGTGGTCTTAGACGGAGTTGCGACCAAAGGTTTACTTTGGTGCGTACCTGAAAACGGGGACTCGCCTTAATGGCATCACGTAAATCAGGCACATCCGTATGTGCTGCATCTAAAATACGTTGTTTCATTTCATGCTCCGTCATCGTCTTCACCTGCCTTTCGCCGCATTTTCTTTAAAGCATTTTGATACATCCAAGTTACCGTACCAACCGGTTTATTCAAATGCTTGGCAATATCTTTATGCCGCTCTTCAAGGATAACGTACCGGATGATGACAATTTTCTCTTCTTCATTGAGCACGGCCAATAAGTCTTGAAGCGCATAAGCTTTTTCTTGTTGGTCGACTGTCACACCAAACAAACTCGAATCCGTCTCTTGATCGATGGGTTGTTCACGCTTGCGGCGATTGAATAAATTAATCGCCAAGTTTCTTGCAATGGTATTGAGCCAAGCTTGAAATTGGTTTCGTTTTCGGTAGCGAGGCAACGACTCAAGCATTTTTAAGTAAGTTTCTTGCATTAAGTCCTCAGTTAAATTGACATCTTTAACAATTGCAAGAATTGTGTAGTAAACCCCCACACGTGTTTGCGCATAAATCGCATCAAAAACGGCGAGATCTCCCCGCTTCAGTTGCTCAACAAGGTGATTGAGTTCATTGTGTTTCATCCATCATCACACCCAATCCCCAACTGCGCTCATCTTGTAAACAAACTAAGGCCTATTTTTGTTGGGCGCAGTGGCTTTTTTTCCGAAAAATCGTGCTGTTTTCGTTTGATAGTCCCGGTACTGTGCTCCAAAAAGTCTTTCTAGCAAAACTTCTTCTTTGCGAATTTGTCGATTGAAAGCGAAAACGATAAACAAGAGTGCGCCAAAAAAGAAGAAATTAGGGAAGGTGAAGAAGAAACCTAAAAATATCAGTATCATGCCGAGATAGACTGGGTTGCGGGAATATGAGAAAACCCCCTCGGTAATCAGTGTATCGGTTTGGTTTTCATCGACACCAATACGCCATGCATCACGGAAACTTGCTAAGGCAAATGCGAACAAGATGATGCCAATATTCATGCTGATGAAGCCGAGAATCCGGCCGCTGATGTGTGTATATAAATAGAAAACTGGTTCGATGCCAAACATTGGTAAACGGAAAGCTGCAGTTAAAACGAGATAAGTAAGTAAAACAATGCCTACGTAAAATGAATATTCTAGCCATTTTTGAGTGCGCTGTTTTTGTCCTTTGCCAAGGGCCACAACTTTTTGGCCATTGCGATGCGTCAAAATACTTTTAGACACAAGCAAACTATAAAAAGTAACTAACGTAATTAAAGCATAAACATCAAAGAAATCCACCCATGCCACCTCATAGTTGATTGATATCCTTATTATAACGCATAAATATCTTTGTAAAAGACCTCTTTTTACAGGGATATGTTAGAATAAGCTCGGAGGTGGCATAATGAAGGCTGTCGCAACGTGTGCTTTTGGAGTAGAAACGGCACTAAAAAATGAAATGAAAGCAGAAGGGTTTCATCTAGAACGCAGTGACAATGGTAAGCTATATTTCGATGTGGATCTTGCAGGGTTATATCATGCGAATATGGCGCTTCGGACTGCGGACCGGATTTTTATTGTGCTCGGGTCTGCAAAGGCATCGTCTTATGATGCTTTGTTTGACGCCGTTAAACAATGGCCTCTTAAGGATTATCTTGATGAAAAAGGTCGCTTTCTCATTCAAGCAAAAAGTGTTAAATCGACTTTGTACAGTTTGCGCGATATCCAATCAGTTGGGAAAAAGGCTGTGCTTGAAAATCTTAAAGCCGCAAGAGGACAAACGGTGTTTTTAGAAACGGGCGCGCCCTATCCACTGTTGTTTAATTTTGTCAATGATCAAGTTGAGCTTTGGCTTGATACGAGTGGTGAAGCGTTGCATAAAAGAGGATATCGTTTGTTGCAAGGTGCCGCACCGATTAAAGAAACGTTAGCTGCGGCACTTGTCTTACTTAGTTTTTATCAAAGTGGACGCCCCTTATATGATCCGTTTTGTGGGTCTGGTACATTGGCGATCGAAGCGGCGATGATTGCAAAAAACATGGCGCCTAATCTCAATCGTTCTTTTGCTTTAGATGCGTATCCTTTTGCGAACCAAACAATAAGGAGACACGTTCGCGGACAATTGCTGAAACGGATTGATCAAACGGTGACACCTCATATTTACGCCAGTGATTTTGATCGGCAAATGGTCGAGGCAGCTCAAGCGAATGCAGAAGCAGCGGATGTAGAGGATATTATTCAATTCCAATTAAGTGACTTTCGTTTGCGTAGTTACGAAAATCAATATGGCCTCATACTGACGAATCCTCCGTATGGAGAACGCCTTGAAACTGCGGCAGAAGCTGAAAAACTTTATCAAGACTTAAGCGCGCTTTATCGAACACTTAATTCGTACAGTTTATTCATGATTACGGCGTATCCAGGTATTGAAGGAATCTTTAGAAAACAAGCCAATCGGACGCGGGTGTTTTTCAATGGTAACATCAAATCTCGCTACTATCAGTTTCATGGACCTAAGAAACCGACTAACGGCTAAAAAGTTAGGCATATACTAACTATTTTTTCGGAGATATGCTATAATGCATGTGGCAGGTGAGTTACATGCGTAAAGATGACAAAAAAAAGTACTTAATTCTTAAAGATCGAAACATTTATAAAGGCTTGATTATTTTAGCAATACCCTTGATGCTAAACAACCTTCTCAAGTCATTACATGATATTGTGGATATGATTTTTGTCGGTCGCATTCCTGATGTAGGCACACAATCAGTGGCTGCCATTCAACTTACGTTTCCCATCATGTTCACGTTTTTGTCGCTTGGCATGGGCATGAGTGTTGCTGGGACGGCACTGATCAGCCAGTTTCTCGGCATGGGTCACCGCCGGGAAGCGCGCCGTTATGCGTCGCAGCTCTTAGTTTTAGCGGGCTTACTTGGTGTCATTCTCAATATTGTCTCATACACCGCTGCCCCAATGATCATTCGTTCTATGGGTGTTGATCCACTCGCTTCGGCAGCGGATGCATACATTTTTGAAAGTAGTACGCAATATTTACGCATTCGTGCGTTTGAGTTACCCTTTCTCTTTTTGTTTTTTTCTTTACTTGCCGTGCGGCAAGCTGGGGGCGATACAACGACACCCGTGCTTGTTAGTGGCACCGCGATTATCACAAACATTTTTCTTTCATATATCTTTATCCGTGTGCTGAATCTCGGCGTGCCTGGGGCGGCATATGCAACGCTTGTAGCCAACGTGCTCATTATGCCAGCGGGTCTTTACTTATTGTTTTTTGCTAAGTCTGGTATTACAGTCAGCGTTGCCGATATGCGTTTACAAAAAGGCGTAGTTAAAGACATCGTAAGAACAGCCGTACCAGCGTCGATGGGACAGGCCATCACGGCGATCGGTTTTTATCTAATGAACGGAATCATCTATTCATACGGACCTGAAACCGTCGCAGCATTCGGGGTAGGTAATCGGATTATGTCGATGATTTTGCATCCAGTTATGGCTATGGGTGGTGTATTAAGTGCTTATATTGGTCAGAATATTGGTGCGCATAATCCTGATCGCGCCCGTCTCACGTTCCGAAAAGCGATGTTGCTTTCTTCTGGCACCATGGCGGTTGGTGCGGGAATTATTATGATATTCCGTGGTTTTTTGGCGGTGTTATTTATTGTCGATGATCCAATAGCTTTAGCGCTGGCAGTCGAATACATGTTTTACATTTTACTCGGGCTACCACTGATGGCTGTCTTTCAAACGTTTATGGGTACGTATAATGGGACTGGATTTACGCAGTTTTCATTTATCCTCTCTGTTTCACGACTTTGGGGGATGCGGATTCCGCTCGTCATTGCGTTTCGAGAATGGACTGCGCTTGGGTCAAGTGGCATATGGTATGCGATGCTGATTTCTAACTTTGTCGCCGCATTTCTTGGGTGGATGCTTTATAAACGTCTAACATTTGAACCAAAAGTACGAATTGAAGAGCCAATTACAAAACACGTTGAACTCAAAACGACATAAGAAAAAGGTGTGGGAACACACCTTTTTTATGTGGTTATCGATTGGTTTTTGTGGATGAATAAACCGTGTTATATGAGATCCATGACAACATTCACGATATAGTCAACATCATCGTTGTTTTGACCGATATCTAGCATAACTTTGAGTCCGATAAAGTTGGTGATACCCATTAATATAAAGCTCGTGACTTCGGTGTCAACATCACGAATTTCACCGCTTTCAACAGAATGATCTAATCCTTTAACGTAACGTTCCGCAAACGAAGCATAGTAGTTTTTAAATAAAGAACGATCGATGTATAAGGATTCCCAGATGATGTTATACATGTGCGGCTGAGATTTAACAAGTTCGATAAATGCTTTAATCCCTTCCCGTTCTTTATCATAGCGACTTTCGACACGGGATA
>SKGI01000086.1 GCA_007117555.1 Candidatus Izemoplasma sp.
ACTCTCAAGGCTTTGATGACATCAATGCACCGCTTATTAAGCTAAAATATATGCCAACGACTGCCGCACCCGATGCTGTAGTCAGGCAAATAGATGCTTTAAATGCCAATGTGCTCATGGCGCCGCCTTCGATGTTACGTTTTCTTTTACCGTATGCGCCAAATCTTATTGGTCGTTTTAAACGGATTATCACGTATGCTGAAGTGCTTACACCTGAAGATAAACAGCGTTATATCGAGGCGTTTCAAACGAAAGTAGTTGAAATATACCAAGCTTCAGAAGGGCAAATCGCCAGTCCATGTGATCATGGGTCTTTACATATTAATGAAGATCTTGTTCACGTTGATTTATATGATGCGCAAGGCGCACGCATTACGGCGCCAGGCATCATCGGTCATAAGATGGTTGTGACCAACTTAGTCAATACCGCTCAGCCACTCATTCGTTATGTGATGAATGATATGGTAATTCTTGATACGCCGTGTTCATGTGGGTCAAAGTTCCGTCGTATTCGTCAAGTGCTCGGTCGCCATGATGATGTGTTTTATTTCCCCGATGCCTCCGGCACACCACAACCCGTGTTCCCTGATCTCATTGCGCGGTGGCTGTTGTTAGGAGATGACTATATTGCTGAATTTCAAGCCATTCAAAATCAACATGGTTCGATGCACCTATGTATCGATCCCCTTTCAAATGCATTCAATGAAACAAACCTTATTAACCATATTCAAAATCAATTAACAGCGCTTGGTTTAAAAGGATCTGTCACTGTCTCAATCGAGACCCTCACCATCCCTGAAGACCGTCACAAGTTCAAGCGTTTTATCCAACGACATAACGATCAATCAACTTGATTATGGCCTCAGATAATAGTAAGGAGGAACACGATGTCTAACCGCTTATTTATCGCCCATCAAACCGTCGACACGATTGAAAACTGGGAAACAGCTTTGTATCAAGTTGCGAGCGAAGCTTTACGTGCGAAGGCCCTGGGCGCGCTCTATTTAAAAGAAGTGGTCGATACTGTCCAAACAGCACAAGCGATGCTTGTCTTAAACGATGACACCATTCTTTTTCATGCGCGCCCAAGTGAGAGTGTGCGCCAAGCGACCATTAGTTATTTACATGTCAAAAATGGCGTGCCTTATTTTAACAAAACATTGCATCATGTTTTTTTGTTTGCGGCGCAAACCGATCAAGAACATCTCGACATGCTTAAAGTGCTCAGTCGACTCGTGTTTGAGCAGACCACGAATCACACATTATACCATTCAGACGCTATGCGTCAGTACTTGTCAAAGACGTTTAAAGTAGACCTATAAAAAACCGCCCTCAATCATAGGTGAGGACAGCTTAATTATGTGATTATTTCGTGTTTTGATAGTCGTTTAATAAATCGAGATAGACCGCATTGTTTTTGTGCATCGCTTCTAAAGTATCTGCATCAAGTGTTCGGACGATTTTCATCGGATTGCCCATCGCCAATGTTTGTGGTGGGACGGTTTTGCCAGGGGGGACTAAGGTGCCAGCCGCTACGAATGCCTGTTTGCCTATGGTTGCGCCATCTAAAACGATCGCGCCCATACCAATAAGGGCATCGTCTTCGATGGTGGCGGCATGAATGATGGCCGCATGTCCAACCGTGACGCGCTTGCCAATATGCGTCGGTTTATTGGTATCCGTGTGGATGATGGTCCCATCTTGAATATTTGTGTCTTCATCGATAAACACTGGACTCATATCACCGCGGACGACACATTGATAGTAAATGCTTACACGTGACTTCAGCGTCACGTTGCCAATGACCGCTGCGGTTGGAAATACACGGGCATCGTCTGCGACAGTGGGGCGTTGATCTAAATAAGGGTAGAGCATAGTCGACATCCTTTCTAAGACATGTCATGTCTAATAGGTTTCAACCGTATTATAACGCATTCGTCACTTTGATGCACGGTGTCAACACAGTTTTTTACAAAACAAAGCAACAAGACTTCTCAAAGGCATGAAGGCTTGTTATAATGTTTTAGATGATTCAATAGTGAGGTGCATACTATGACGTTTGACTGGCTCAGACTCGTAATGATGATCGCAATTGGCGGTTTAATCGGGTACGCAACGAATAAAGTGGCCGTACGGATGTTGTTTCGCCCGATGCATCCTAAGAAAGTGCTCTTTTTCCGTTTTCAAGGGTTGTTGCCGAAACGCAAAGCGTATATTGCCGAAAAAATGGGCGAAACCATTGAAACGGAACTTTTAAGCAAAGATGATATTTTTGACGCCATCTTAAACCCTGAAACCATCGAAACGATAAAAACAACTTTAAAAGAAAAACTAATCGTCAAAATCCGCAGCATCATCCCCTCGATGTTTCGTACGATGTTTGCCTCGGGTTTAGATGAGATTATTGAGAATTTTATTGATCAAGAAGCTGATGTGCTCATGCGTGATGTGTTTGTCACACTTAAAGAAGATGGTCTTACACGCCTTGATATGCCGGCTTTAATCAAAGCACGCGTTGATGCGATGGATTTAGTCGCTTTTGAGAAACTGGTGTTAGACATTGTCCGTAAAGAATTACGTCACATTGAGCTTGTTGGACTATTTCTTGGTATGTTTATCGGCGCGATGCAGTTTCTTATCTTTACACTGTTTTAATACGCGCTAGGATCCATGCCGTTTACAGTAATGACGCTTCAGCAGACACCATGAAAGGATGAGTACTTCATGAAAGCCGATCTCCATCTTCACACGACCGAATCCGATGGCCGTTTACGCCGCGAGGAACTGTTTCAACTCGCTAAGTCACGTCAAATCGATGTGATTGCCATCACCGATCACGATGTTTGTCGTCATGTCGAAGACAATCATCGCCTTGCGAAACAATCGGGGGTGCAATACATTCCCGGTATCGAACTGTCGACCTTATATGAAGGGAAAAGCGTCCATGTACTTGGATACTTTCGTAGTGAAGGCTACAAAAGTGACATTATGGAACAGTTTTATATCGAAACTAAAGCGCGCCGAGAACGCCGTGCGCATACGTTTGTGGCGAACTTAGCGCACTATTTTAATTTACATATCACCTATGAAGATATTGTATCCGTAAGTCACGGTATCATTGCCCGCCCGCATATTGCTAAAGCGATACGGATGCGTTACCCACAGTATAGTCACAATGAAATCTTCGATCTGTTTATTGGCGAACATACGAAAGCATATGTGCCGAGCACAGAAATCGAGCTATCTGAAGGGATTGCCTTACTTCGAACACATGATGCGCTAGTCGTTCTCGCCCATCCGACGTTGCTGAAACCTGCCATTCATGATGCGGTCTTAGAACATGACTTTGACGGCATTGAAGCAATTTATGGCTTAAACCGAGCAAAAGAGACTGAACGGTATTGTGCATTCGCGAAAGAGCGCGGTTTACTCGTCACAGCAGGCAGTGATTTTCATGGTATTGAAAACGACACCAAACATAAAGAACTTGGCGAAATTACGCTACAAGGTGACGCCCTTAAGCGTTTCTTAACAGCGGTTAACGTTAAAAAAAAGTAAACGGAGCCCTTCGATAGAAAGCACAAAAAAAGACGTCAAGAAGACGTCAAAAGATCCAAAGCAATAAACCAAGTAGAGCCGTAGTTGCGAGATTAGATAGAAAGTTGACCCAATTATTATCGAGCCAGCCATAACCTTTTGCGACAACCTTATTTGATGAGGGTGTTTCGGTTAAGGCGCCGCTTG
>SKGI01000126.1 GCA_007117555.1 Candidatus Izemoplasma sp.
TACCAACGGCCTTGATGAGCCCCATGTTCCCTTCTTGAATCAAATCAAGAAACTGCATGCCACGTCCGACATATTTTTTAGCAATCGAGACGACAAGACGCAAGTTCGCTTCAACGAGTTTGTTTTTGGCGAGCTCACCGCGCTAGAGCAGTTCTTCTACTTCTTTTTTATATGTTTGCGTAAGCTCAGAATCATCTTCCTCTTGCATTTGTTCGTACTGTTCCTTGGCTAAAGCCGCATAATAGATGTGCTGTGCAAGTTCGAGTTCGTGGTCAGGATCAAGTAATTCAACACGACCGATCTCTTTAAGATACATCCGGACAGGGTCATCGACTTTAATGCTTGCTTGTGACTCAAAAGACTTGTCATGCAACAGTTCTTCTTCGATATCTTTTGCGAAGTCCAAATCTAAGACGAAGTTTTCATCTTCTTCGGGCTCTAACTCATCCTCATCCTCAAGACTCAATGATGGGACTTTGTAGGTGACAAGATCTTCTTCACTCACTACATCAACATTCGCCTTTTCTAGTTCAGTAATGATTTCATCAAACTCGTCGGCATTCTCATCAACATAACGCTTGATTTCTTTAATTGTCACATAACCTTTTAGTTTGCTGGTGTCAATGAGCTCTTGGATAGCTTGAATGATTTGTTCTTTTTCCATGTTTTTTCCCCCTGCGTATCATTTCGTCAATTTCTTTACGATATTCAATCTTTTCTTCGATGGTCGTTGCGGCGTTTAGCTTTTCTTTAAGACGTTTGATTTCAGCGCGACGGATTTGTTCGCGCATCACGCTTAGAAAATCTTCGTATTCATCCACATTAAAGGGGTATTTCTCCATGCGAATGTGTTGGTCAAAGTAAGCTTGCTGTGCCTCGTTAAGATGCGCAATAAACAAGTTCGGTACAATACATAAATCGTTTGGATTGAGGCGATAAAACTCGAATATTTCCAGCTGGATGTCACGCGCATGTTTATCGTTAAACATTGCGTCACGAAACTCCATCCGAAACTTTCGCTCATAATGGCGTTCTTGCAAAAAATAGTGTATTAAACCGCGTTCTGCTTTAACAAACTTATCCGTAACGGCAACTTTAGCAATTTTTTGATAACGTGGTAATGTTTTGTATGACTTCGTTGCTTCACGGAAATCACTATCAATCAGTTCTAACGATACGTTGAGATCCACAGATAGTTTTTTTAGAAAATGAGAGCGATTGTATTGATCAAGAGACGCAATCATTTTGAAAACTTTATTTTTGAAGTGTTCAACATCTGTCAGTTTGTTTAAATTTGCTGCATCACGATACAATAAGTACCGATAACTTTTACTGTCAAGCGCATCATCCAGCTGTTTTTTAAACGCATCGGAACCTTTTTTACGAATATAATCATCAGGATCGAGCCCATCGGGTAACGTCGCCACAAACGTTTTGATTTTTGCGGCTTCTAAGGTGTCGATAAATTTGCTTGTGGCTTCGATGCCTGCTCGGTCGCCATCAAGGCAAAGTACGACCGTGTCCGTAAGCCGTTTGATTTTTTGAATATGATTGGCAGTCAGTGCGGTCCCCATGATGGCAACACCTTCAGGCACGCCAGCTTGATACGCTTGAATCACATCGACATAGCCTTCAAATAATACAAGGCGTTTCGCTTTTTTTAAATGCGGCCGAACGCGATGCAAATTGTAGAGGACTTTGCTTTTATCAAAAACAGGTGTTGAGGTGGTATTCATGTATTTGGCACTTTGAGAATCATGCGCATCAAATGTCCGACCAGAAAACCCAATAGCATAGCCTTCATCATCATGAATGGGAAACATAATTCGGTTTCTAAACACATCGCGAATCTCTTCTTGACTATGAATAAGACCGAGATCTGACATATCCGTATCAAGCGCCTCAAGACGCTTCAGTGCTTCATATAACGACCGTCTTTCTCGTGGTGCAAAACCAAGGTTGAAGTGACGAATAGTCGCTTCATTAAAACCTCGATCAACTAAGTATTGTTTGGCGGGTAAGCCTGGTTTTGTATGAAGTAGTTGCAACTCAAAAAACTTAACCGCTTCAGCATTGAGGTCGGTGTAACGCTTATTAGGTCGTTCTGCCACTTCACCTTTCAGCTCGATGCCAGCACGTTCAGCTAAGTAACGAATGGCTTCGCCTGTAGATAAACCTTGCTTTTCTTTGACAAAGTTCAATGCGTTACCGCTCGCACCACATGAAAAACAATGGTAGACTTGTTTTTCTGCATTGACTTGAAAGGATGCTGTTTTTTCATGATGAAAAGGACACAAACCGGAATATTCATCGCCTTTTTTGTTCAATGGTGTGAACTCTCTAATCAGTTCGACAATATCGGTTTTGTATAGCACGGTTTCAAGTATGCTTGCTTTGGGTGCTTCCATAACCGTCCCACCTGTCCTGTTTATATTTTTAGAACACACATTGCTCCTTAATGTAGTCTAATAATGCTGCTTCATCAAGGCGTACTTGCGTCATTGTGTTGCGATCTCGCACGGTGTAGGTCCCATCTTCAAGTGATTGATGATCAACCGTGACCGCAAATGGTGTACCAATCGCGTCTTGACGGCGATATCGTTTGCCGATATTGCCCGTTTCATCATAGACCGCTGCAATCTGTTTCGCTAAACGCATATGCAGTGCTTTAGCATGTTCGCCATGTTTCTTTTTCATTAAAGGCAACACAGCGACTTTATACGGTGCGAGCGCTGGTAAAAGCGCTAGGTGAATCCGTGTTTCACCATTATCTAAAACTTCTTCGCAGTATGCTTCAAAGAGTAATGCTAAAAATAAACGTTCCACACCAAGTGATGGTTCAATGACATAAGGTAAATACTTCTCATTAGTTTCAGAGTCAAAATATTCAAGTGTTTCTTTAGAGTGCGTTTGGTGTTGGCGCAAATCATAATCCGTACGCGACGCGATGCCCCATAACTCATCAAAACCCCAAGGGAATCGGTAATCGATATCTGTCGTGGCGTTAGAGTAATGTGAAAGCTGTTCTTCAGCGTGATCACGCATATCCAAATTATCGGCAGTCAGTCCAAGGTCAAGCAAAAACTGATAGCTGTCTTTCTTATACGTCTCAAACCAACCAATTTCTTCTCCTGGACGGCAAAAAAATTCCAGTTCCATTTGTTCAAACTCTCGAGTCCGGAAAATAAAATTACCTGGTGTAATTTCATTGCGAAAACTTTTTCCAATTTGGCCAATACCAAATGGTATTTTCAATCGCATTGACCGCTGAATGTTTTTAAAGTTCAAAAATATACCTTGAGCGGTTTCTGGTCGTAAGTAGATCGCTTGCGCGGCTTCATCGATCACACCTTGGCTTGTCTTAAACATCAAATTGAACTGACGCGTGGGGGTGAAATCATGGGCACCACAGTTTGGACACTTTACTTTGTGTGTCTTAACATACGCATCGAGCGCTTCAAGTGACATGCCATCTGCATCCATACTCGGATCATGCAACGTGATTAAATGATCGACACGATGTCTTGTTCGGCACTGTTTACAATCGCTTAGTGGATCGTTAAAACTATCAATGTGACCACTTGCTTTCCATACTGCTGGGTTCATCAAGATGCTAGAGTCAAGACCAACATTATGTGGGTTTTCTTGTATGAACCGTTGCCACCATAGCTGCTTGA
>SKGI01000061.1 GCA_007117555.1 Candidatus Izemoplasma sp.
ATACACCCCTTCAGGTGTTGAACCGGTCGCTAAACCGAGGACGCTGTTTGGTTTTTTCTGAATGTGTGCAATCAAACGCTCTGCGACATAGTCACACATAGCGTCGTAATCTTCACGGACATGCATTTTCATGATGAAATCTCCTTATGATATACAATTCGACCGCCAATGACGGTCATCACAACATTAAATGATGCATCTAAAATCGTTAAATCCGCCTGTAAACCGACGGCGATTTTTCCCCGTTCTGCGTCTAAACCAAGCGTTTCCGCGGCCCGTCCTGATAAAGCATGGGCTAAATCTGGTAACGCCATCTTGACTGTTTCATGCATATGACGGGCCGCTTCAGACATCCGTAAGACACTGCCTGCTAAAGCGCCTGATTGGGTGCGTACGGTGCCACCCGAATATTCAATCGTTTGACCGCCGAGTTGATACGTGCCTTCTGGGCCATACTTCGCGGAGACGCTGTCAGTAATGAGCTGCATCCGCCCTTTTTTTAGTTTTGCGGCCAACTGTAAGGCAGGTGCTGAAACATGATGTAAATCCGCAATCAATTCGATATCCATATCGTCATACAATAAAGCCGATCCAACTAAGCCGATATCACGGTGATGCATGCCACGCATCGCATTATAACAATGTGTCACCCGCTTTATCCCCTGAGTTCGAGCCTCAACAACTTGTGCGTGTGTCGCATCGGAATGACCCATCGAGAGAAGGATACCTTGCTTATTAAGCGCTTCTAAAAAGTTAGGGGATTGGACTTCCGGCGCCAAGGTAACGAGCTTAATTTTCCCTTGCGCTTTCGCCTGAAACGCATTAAAAAGCGTTGCATCACCCGGTATGATATGTTTGATGTCTTGTGCACCAGGATGCTTTTGATTCAAAAAGGGGCCTTCAAGATGAACGCCTAAAAGATGCGCACAAGAAGGGGCTTGGGTATACTGACCTATGGCAGAAAGTGCCCGTTCAATGTTCGGTATGCTTTCTGTCATGGTTGTGGCGAGCACAGCCGTTGTGCCTTCTTGTAAGACCGCGTGTAAAATCGTGCCAATCGCATCGGCTTCACCATCCATAAAATCGGCCCCATCAGCGCCATGAATATGCATATCGATAAACCCAGGGAAAACCATCTTTCCCTCTAATGAAACCGCCTCATCAAGTGGCCCTTCACCAATGCTTACAATCTTACCTGCTTCGATGATGAGATGGCCATTTTCAATGACCCGATCTGGTAAAATGAGTGTGGCATGATCAAACCGCATAATGTCACTCCTTTACATACGACACGTGTTGAAAAATAGGTCGATGTCGCATGGCAATCAGTCCATTACCATTATAGCCGAGTCAGGCTACGATGTAAACGGGCACTGTGTATTTCACAGCCATTAAAGATGACTATTTGGCCCTTCTCGAAACGCCCAAAGATAATGCGCCACGATTGAGCGATACGGCGCCCATTGTTTGCTGCGTAAAAGCATCGCTTTCTGCGACATATTCGGACTGTTTAAAACCGTTGCTAAGGCGTGACGTAAACCGAGGTCACCCACTGTAAAAACATCTTCATCAAAACGATAAAACATCAAAAACATTGCCACGGTCCATGGACCAATACCCGGCAACGCTAACAACGCTTTTTCTAAGTCTTCACGACGTAACGTATCGATACGGGTATACCATGTCGTTGCGGCTGCGTGTGCGACAGACCGCATGGTCGTTCTTTTTGCTTTCGACAACCCAAGTGCTTTAAGTGTATCTTCCGGTGTGGCAATCACGCGATCGGGTGTATCGATATCGTGTGCAAGCACGCGTTCATAAAGTGTTTTTGCGGCTTTCAAGGAAATTTGTTGGTTTAAAATAAAAAACATCAAACAATGAAACGGATCATCAAAGCCGACAACTTGCAAATCCCCTACCGTATCAAACAGTGGTATGAGTGCTTGATCTTGTTGTTTAAGCTGCGTGACCTCAGGGCCTTCAGCTTGGTAAGTCCGTACTTTAGACATGTTTCGGTTCGGTTACATCGTGTGTCTTATCTAGACGCCATAAAACAGATTCTAAGATGATGCCATACACGGCACCGACTAAAAAGCCGATTAGATCGGTAAACCCTGTAGAAACATAAAAGGCAAATGATACCGCTAAACCAATCAACGCTCCACGAACTACACGTTTTATCGCATCTTTACATAGAGGTAAAGCCCCAATCAAAACGCCCATAATCACACGGTTATACCAAAAGCCAATCAAGTAATACGCAGGATGCTCACCACCCCCACGCACCCGAGCACCAATAATACAGACGATACCTAGTACAATCCCTACCAAAAGGCCAACTAGTATTCGTTGTTTGTTCATGTAAAACACCTTCTTTTTAGTGTAGATGACTTTTTTACTGTTTCACAAGCACTTTAAATCGTTTTTATGTCAAAAATCTTTTTGAAACTTGCGTATGATTTAAATAGTTCACCTTATGACAGCATTGGCCTTAATCATAGGTGAAGCTGTGTCTTGTGTCAAACAAAAGCCTTTTCCTTTTTCGTCATAAGCAGTCTGTTTATTTTACTTTACCTAATTGCTTTAATAAGTATTGAAGACGCATTTCATCTTCAGACTCTAACACATCTAACCGCGCCCGAAGCTTACGTTGGTGCGCAGGATAGATGGTGTCCATGAACTGTTTTCCTTTCGCTGTGAGTGTGACAATCCGCCCGCGCCCATCGTTAGGATTTGTCTTTCTAACGATCAAACCGCGAGCACTCAGCCGGCCGAGCGTATAAGTCATACTCGAATCCGCCACAAGTACTTTCTCCGTAATGGTCCGAACATCAAGGGAACCTTTATGGTAAAGCACTTCAAGCACACCAAAAGCTGTCACACTTAAGCCGTGTTGTCTAACGTCATCACGGATCACATCTAACAACGCTTTATGCGTACGAAACAAAATCGTTAGTGTTTTGAGATCGCTTCGCATCCAAACCACATCTTTTCGAAAGTTTTGTTGCTGCGTTTTGTATCAATAGGGCGTACTCGCGCTTCAATTTCAGCGCGATGCGGCCGTAAGCGTGGCGGCAATGCTAACGTTTCTCCAAGTGTCTCAACGGATTCTTCATCATCGATAAAACCAGGTCCTTCTGTCGCGAACTCAAATAAAATCCCTGGATACAGTCGCGTATATAACGACTGAAAATAAAACCGTTCCACAAAGCCAGAGTTCGGTGCTCCGATGGCTCTTAAGCGCTCTGTCCACGCATCAATGTCTTGTCGATTGCGCACTCTAAAAGCCACATGGTGCACCGCCCCATAACCTTGCACACCACGCGGTAAATGTGCATTATCTTCGATGATGACACTTGCACCGTTGCCGCCTTCACCCATTTCATAAAGGGTATAGTCGCCTTCCACTTGACGTTTTTCCATCTCTAACGTGTCCGTCAACACGGCATGCATCCGATGAAGATCGCGTACACACATAAACATCGGACCAAGTCCAGTAATCGCAAAGGGTTCTGGTACAGGACCTTCTTTCCAAGGCATTCCAGCTGAAACACCTTCAATGCCTTCATCAGACACTAGCGCATACGCTTGTTGATCAAAATCTTCAAAATAAAGCATTTTACGTCCAAACAGTGTCTTCACACCTTGATGCACCACACCAAAATG
>SKGI01000077.1 GCA_007117555.1 Candidatus Izemoplasma sp.
CAATCGTTTTACCTTTGTAAGTGACTTGTAAGGTTTCTTTGTTATAACGGCGACCTTTACACGCTTCACAAGGGACATAAATATCTGGGAGAAAGTGCATTTCTATTTTAAGAAGGCCATCCCCACGGCACGTTTCACACCGTCCGCCTTTCACATTAAAGCTGAAACGCCCCTTTTGATACCCGCGTAATTTCGCCTCTTGTGTCAAGGCAAAAATGTCGCGTATGTCATCGAAAACACCTGTATAAGTCGCAGGGTTTGAACGGGGTGTTCGACCGATGGGGCTTTGGTCGATGTTGACGATTTTACCAACATCATCTGCACCATGGATGGCTTCATAGCCTGCACGGGTATATTTTTTGCGATACACATGGTTATATAAGCCTTCATATAAACAGTGATTGACAAGCGAGCTTTTGCCTGAACCGCTCACACCCGTCACGACAGTCAGCACGCTGCGAGGGAACCGGACGTCGATGTGTTTGAGATTGTTTTCATGCGCCCCGATAATTTCAACATAGCCATTATTGGTAGCGCGACGGGTTTTAGGGATGGGAATCTGCATGCGGCCTGATAAATATTGCCCTGTAATGCTTGTTGGATGGGTGAGAATCTCATCGTAAGTGCCTTGAAAGACGACTTCGCCCCCATATTCACCTGCACCAGGCCCAATATCCACAATTTGATCACACATCGTCATCGTTTCTTCGTCATGTTCGACCACAATGAGGGTATTGCCAAGATCACGCATCGCTTTAAGCGTCTCAATTAAACGACGGTTATCCCGCTGATGGAGACCAATCGAAGGCTCATCTAAAACATAGAGAACTCCCGTCAGACGTGAGCCGATTTGCGTCGCTAGACGAATCCGTTGCGATTCGCCCCCTGATAATGTCGCGGCTCGACGGGATAAGGTGAGATAATCTAGACCGACATTACTTAAAAAGGATAGTCGTTCATGGATTTCTCGTAAAATCATGTCCGATATTTGTTGGTCGGTTGGATTTAACGTAAGGTTCTGAAAAAACTGCAACATATCCTTAACACTTAAATCGGTTAATTCAATGATATCAAGGCCACCTACTTTAACGCTTAAAGCGGCGGGATTGAGCTTTTTCCCTTGACAGGTGGGACATTTTCTTTCGCCCATGAGCGATTCAATCCATTCGCGCATAAAGCGAGAAGTCGTCTCAACATAACGCCGTTCGAGGTTGTTGATGATGCCTTCGTAATAATCAAACTTTTCATGTTTAACTTTACTGGTTGCGCCTTTAAAGCTGAAGTTAATCGGTTCATCAGAACCAAAAAACAAAATAGCGCGTTCGGCTTCAGTTAAGTTTTTAAAAGGTACGCGCAAATTAATGCCATAATGTTCGGCAGTAGCTTTAAGTTGTTTGAAGTGATAGGTCGTCGTGTTGCTCCAACCTTTAATAGCGCCTTCAAAGACAGTTAATTCTGGATTGGGCACAAGCAAGTCTGGATCTACTTTACGTGTATACCCTAATCCGCTACATTGTTCACACGCCCCAAAAGGGGCGTTAAACGAGAACAGTCTTGGTTCAAGTTCACCAATTGAAAAATCACAATGTGGACACGCAAAGTGCTCGCTGAATGTCTGCGGCTTGCCTTGTATGAGCACGATGACTTTCCCTTCACCAAGTCGCGCCGCGGTTTCAAGGGAATCGTATAATCTAGAACGAATGGCATCGCGTACTTTAAGCCGGTCGATGACGGCTTCAATCGTATGTTTTTTATTTTTATCGAGCGATACATCATCATCAAACGTTTTAATTTGACCGTTAATGCGTAAGCGTACATACCCGTCTTTACGCAACTGTTCAATTGTTTTTTGATGGGTCCCTTTTTTCCCCACAACCACTGGTGCAAGCACTTCAATCCGTGTGCCTTCTTCGCTTTTGAGCACTTTATCCGTCATTTCTTCAATCGTTTGGCTCGTAATTTCAATGCCGTGCTCTGGGCAGACAGGTTTCCCAATGCGTGCATAAAGAAGCCGAAAGTAATCGTATATTTCTGTCACGGTGCCGACCGTACTTCGCGGGTTTTTAGAAGTGGTTTTCTGATCGATGGAAATCGCCGGACTTAAGCCTTCAATGGACTCAACATTCGGTTTTTCTAAGTTGCCAAGAAACTGTCTCGCATACGCGCTTAAACTTTCGACATAACGCCGTTGTCCTTCTTTATAAATGGTATCGAACGCCAAAGAGGTCTTGCCAGAACCTGACAGACCTGTCATGACGATGAATGTGTTTTTTGGCAAGCTGAGATCAATGTTTTTCAGATTGTTCTCTTGAGCCCCTTTTACGACGAGTTCCATTTGTTTCACAATTTATGCCTCCAACTTGTTAAATACCGCTTCAAATTGCGCCTCATCCCAAATATCGATACCGAGTTTACGCGCCTTATCGAGCTTTGAACCTGCGTCTTCACCTGCGATTAAGACATCGGTTTTGCTTGAGACTGAGCCGGTGACTTTACCACCCGCTTGTTCGATACGCTTTGCGGCTTCTTCACGCGTAAACTGTGTCAAGCGACCCGTTAAGACAAACGTCTTATTCGCATACGCACCGCTTTGTGGTTTAAGACCTTTATAAGCCATGTTCACACCGAGTTCATCGAGACGCTCAATACGCGTGCGCGCTGCTTGATTGGCAAAAAATGTCGTTAGACTTTGGGCAATTTTTGGACCAATTTCTGGTAAGGCTTCAAAGGCCTCAGGCCCACAGTCCATCATAGCAAACATTGTCTCAAAATGCATCGCCAACACTTTCGCAACTTTTTCGCCTACATGACGAATGCCTAAACCAAATAAAACGTGTTCCATACTATTGGCTTTAGACTGCTCAATCGCAGCGAGTAACTTATCGATGCTACGCGGGCCAAAGCCTGCTTTTTTGATAAGTTGTTCGCGATGGGTGTGCAATGTATAAATATCTTCGATCGATTGAAGATACCCTTCGTTAAAAAACAGTTCAATGATCCGTTGTCCGAGACCTTCGATGTTCATCGCTTTACGACTCGCAAAGTGAATCAGTTGTTCGATATGTTTCGCAGGACAGGCTGGATTAAAGCAATAAAGTCCGACTTCACCATCATGACGTTTTAAAGGACTTTCACAAGCAGGACACTGTTGTATCATCTCAAAAGGCGCTTGAATCGTCCGACTGTCCTTAATGACGGCAACTACTTCAGGAATGATATCACCGGCTTTACGAATGATGACATCGTCGCCAATGCGAATGTCTTTTAACCGGATATAATCTTCGTTGTGTAGCGTTGCCCGTGAAACAGTGCTGCCTTGGACTTCGACAGGTTCAAGCACCGCCACCGGTGTAATTTGCCCAGTACGACCGACTTGAAAAATAATGTCATGAACATGGCTTGGTACTTCTTCAGCTTGAAACTTATACGCAATCGCAAAACGGGGGCTTTTAGCCGTGTAACCAAGGGTTGCATACTTGGTACGGTCATTCACTTTGATGACCGCCCCATCAATATCATAAGACTGTTCATTCCGTGAAGCTTCGATGGCTTGAACGGCTTGAATCACCGCATCAATCGTCGTACAAGGGCGTGCTTCACTTGTTTTAAAGCCGAGTTTTTTTA
>SKGI01000002.1 GCA_007117555.1 Candidatus Izemoplasma sp.
ATTGAACGGGGATGATCACACTATCAGCTGCCACCAATGCATTTATAGTAATAATCCCTAAAGAGGGCGGGCAATCAATTAAAATATAGTCGTACTGGTCACGGATAATTTCTAATGCGTTTGATAAAATAAAGTCCTTGTTGTCTTTATTTATTAGGGTACTCTCAACATGCGCTAATTCAAATCGGGCAGGGAGAACATCCACATCTACGCTGCCAGCTTTTTGAATTAGTGTTTTTGCAGGCGTGCCGTCTAAAAAAAGGTTGGCCACTGTATAATTTAAATTTGCTCGATTAATTCCCATGTATGTTGTTGCATTAGCCTGATGATCGGCATCAACAAGTAACACGCTCTTACCAAGGTAGGAGAGAGAACTAGCTAAATTAACACTAGTGGTTGTCTTTCCCACCCCCCCTTTTTGATTGCTTATAGCCACAATTTTTCCCATATTCTACTCCCTTTGATGATATAAGTCCTTTTTAGTTTTTAGGATACATCTATTCTATCACAGGTTAGTTTGAAAGCACAGCAAGCAAAAAATGAGAACGTTTAAATTAACGTAAGTTCTTATCAAAAAGCTCTTGATTATTTATCAAAAACGCAACGTCTTCGTAATTAATAACGGACTTCAAAGCATTTAGACGAAATTTCTCAATAATCTCATCATGACTTAATGAACGTTCTAACCGGCCCCATTTATCAGATTGTGTCCTGTCTTGTCGCATATATGCATATATCAGCGCAAGACCGATAAGTTTGTTTGATCTGTTAGAATACAGACTGTTTAAGTCTGAAACAAAGCGCATGTTTTGGTCTTTAAAACCTTCTTTGAACTGGGCGATAAATTCAAGCCAAATCAATGACAAATCATTGTTTTTTAGTAATAAGTAAGGTGTGAGCTCAACAGCATATTGTTTGGTCGTTTCGTTGAGTTTAGGGTTGTTCAAAATATCTTTGAGTTCATACTTGTGAAGAAAGAAATAAAACTCGACTACTTCAGCAATTTTTTCTGGTTGATCTTCCATAAATGCGTTAATGAAAACAGCTGTTTCACTGACAGCTTTTTGAAATGAATGATTATTAAAAAATGGTTTAAGGTTCTTTTTTTCGGATATGTCAGCGAAATGTTTCAAGGCTATGCTACGATGATGTTCATTATTTTTTGAGTAGTGCAAATAGTGCCTTTGCATTTTTTCATACATGCTATCAGAGAGAATGAAATATACGAGGTACACAACATAAAATGTTGCTAAAGCAAAAATGTAAATCGTGTTTGATAATCTTAGGTTAGTCTCATAAATATTCATGAGTTGCTCACCGTTAAAAACGATGTAAAAAATCCCATAAATAGTTAAGGCACCGCCATAGACTAGGTATGTATAAATGTCTTGATAAAAGATGATAATGGTTAATGTGATAAAAATCAAAAAATACCCGTAAATGAGCGATGTTCCAGTTACGAAATATAATGTCATTGCGATGAAGGTGTAAATACTAAAGTGCATCGCCAAACGAACCTTATTTAACAGCAAGAGCGAAAGACTAATGAGAAACATTGCAAGGCTTGTCGCTGGAACAATAATGGCAATGCCTATGGATAAGTCTTCGAATAGTGAAACAGGTATGGTAAGACCAATAAAAACAAACATGAAAGCAAGTACAAGTAGTATTTTGAGACGTAATCGTTCGCCAGCAGTTAAAAATTCACTATTTTTTAGTTTGATTAAAAGTGTTTTCATGATGACACCTTCTGTTTAAAGGCATCATCATGTATTTTGTTGAGTACATCGGTGTTGTTTTGATATATATCTATTATTTTCGTGTCAATCAAGTGGTAAAAATCAGTTTCGACGAACTTTTGTTTAATGCTCTCTGAGTCTAGACCTTGATGAACGGGTGTGTCAAGGTGAAGGAGTGTATAAAGTGCTGAAAAAGCGATGATTTTTGTGTAGTTTGAGTCAAAGGTCTTCTTTAATGTCTTCAAGTGTGATTCGGCGTATAGTTCTTTTCGTGAGATTGTCACATCGTCAGCTTGGCTTAACTTATAAGCCAAGCTTTGTAATCGTGAATTGTCACTAAAAATAAGCCGCTCAAGTTCATCAAGCATTTCTACAGAATAATTGGGGTACTGTTTATGTAAAGCTGCTTTTGACTGTCCTTCGTGAAGTCGCGCTATGATTTCGAGTTTTTCTTGGAAAATATTATCCATTTTTATTTTGTTAGATAACTCTTCTGTAAAATCCTTGACTTTAGCGTAGTATTTATCTTGATTTTTCATTGTGGGTTGTGCTTGTTTTTTCAAATCAAACACTAGACTTATCATCCGTATTTCAGTTTCTTTGATCACCGCTAACTGACGGTAAAAAAACATCTTTCGTTTAATTAGTATGCTTGAAGCAGTCGTCAATAAACCGACAAATATGATTAAGAAAGCGTAGAGATAAACTTGCTGTGCGACATAGTCCCCTGAACCTCGGAATGTTTCCGGGTAAAAAGATATGAACAAACTGCCTATAGATAGTAACAAAAGACTGTTTATAAGGGCTACCTTGCGGTCTTGATAGATTGAAACGATCGCATATGCTAGAAACAAAATTGTAAACATACTGGGTGTTTGTATTTCAAGAATGAGTGCAATCGCAAGGGCGTAAATGATGAGGGCACTCGTATAGATGGATAATTTAAGACTGTTGAAGTAATCTTCATAGGCAAAGAAAGCAAGATTGATTACAAAATATAAACTGTAAATCAAGCCAAAAATCCATGCTGTTTGTGTGGGCACTTGTAGGTGATATAATAACCAAACAAGGGGTCCGACCATTAGCAGCATGATCCCATTGACGACATACAATTTTTTCTTGAGATAGTCAAGTTCAATCGCTTCTTGCTCTTTGATAATGACAGGATGCGGTTGATTAATATTTCGATACGATTTATGCAAAGAATCCCCGCCTTTCATTAAAGAGGGTTTTTCTTGATACGTGCAAAGTTTCTTGGATACTTCGATGGGCTTTTTGTGTGTTTTTTAATGACAAGAATCACGCGTTCATAGTCTTGGTAATGAACCGGAACTGTATCAACGTGTTTAGCGCCAAGTTCATGCAAGGCGTTTTGGCTTGAAGCGAGTTCTTCGCGATAACCTTTCCCTTTAGGGGCGAGTAAAACGCCGCCGACTTTAACAAATGGTAGACACAGTTCGGCTAGGGTGTTTAGTGAGGCTACAGCGCGTGCTGTGACAATATCAAAGGATTCTTTTTGTTCAAACAGTTCAACTCGTTGTTCAATAAGTTCGATATCGATGCTTAACTTTTCTTTTAAAGCTTGAAGAAAGCGAACTCTTTTGCCAGATGATTCAACGATGGTAACTTCAATTGTTGGGTGCATCAGTTTGATGGGGATAGAAGGAAACCCTGCACCGGAGCCGACATCAAGCAGTGATTTAGCGTCTCCTGGAAAAGCGCGTAATAGGGTTAATGCGTCGTAAAAGTGTTTAATAAAAACATCGTCACGATCGGTAATCGCTGTTAAGTTGACCAGTTTGTTCCAATCAATTAATAGATTATGATATTGCTCAAACGCTTCAAACTGTGTCGCATGCAATGCTAGGTCTAATGTATTAAC
>SKGI01000103.1 GCA_007117555.1 Candidatus Izemoplasma sp.
ATCCATAATCGATGTAAACCCTAATGCTTTAAAATCAATGATGAATTCACCCAATCCATACATCTCTAAGTCGCCAACAAACGTTGGTTCAAGCGCGTTATAGGCATCAATCAAAGCCATCGTCGTCTGGACATGACGGCCTACTCGCTCATGCATACTTACAGGACTTGAATGGTCGACTTCTAAGATCCCAATCGCACTCGCGCGCTCATAAAACTTATCCACACCATCGACAATCAATGCTTCAGTCATCGCACCGCGTATTCTCCCTTGAGAAGCATTGGATGTTTCCGCTAAAAATGGCAAGGTATTCGTATTATCGCCGAGTTCACGGTGTGTCAGTCCGCGCAAGTTAACTGGCGATACTTCAAGTTTCAGTGGGGCGAAACGGTTATCCTCAAAAAACCAGAAAAACTCTAAATTTAAGAACGTTTGCGAAGCAAGTCCTGTATCGCGAACTCGTTCATGAAATACTAAGGCGTTATTGACCGCGTATTCGGGTGAAGCTTCATGTAAATCAAGCGTCAAAATAATATCACGTGTGTTAATCAAATTGACAATAGATTGGGCAATTTTTTCGGTAAAAGTCCCATCTGAACGACCTGGGAAGGAACGATTCAAGTTCCGTGTGTCCACCCCAGACAGTTGTTGTCCAGTACTTTCATGGATATATATTTCAGGAATCGGCCACTGATCGATTGGATTGGTCGCCCGTGAGCCGTATTTAAACATGCGCTCCCCAAACGGTGTGGGGATCGAGAACCATTCCGGGGTGGCTTCTTGTGGGTGGGTATGGGTAAAAGCACTTCTATTCGTTTCAAGAATAATATAGACGGTGCCCCGTTCAACTTCAATATTTTCCATCATAAGTACGGATGCCACTTGTGAAGCCGGTTCATTTGGGTGCACACCACCGAGCAAAAGTAAGCTCGGTTCATCCGGATTTTGGGTGCCTAAAACATAAATATCCGCATCGGCAATCGTGCCTTTGAGCGGTGGGTAGTAGTCACTGAGACGCTCTATAGCCGCCACACCTGGTCCTTTGACAAAAACCGCTTCGGCATGACGAAACCTGTAAAACTGCATGCCCGTCACGATGGTGACCGCTAAGGCGATAGCTAAAAAGACTAGACTCACTTTTTGTGTTTTGAAAAAATGAGCCAGTACACGACGATTCAAAATCTTTTCACGCAACCATGTTTTGATTGCAGACCAACGTGTTTTCATCTTATTTCACCAACAAAGCCCGTAAAGCAAACCCAGCAATCAGCATTGCTGCGAGCGCTTTATCGTTTTTACTTTCTGCCGAAAACAAATTCCAAACAATTAATATGAGAAAAAACAACGTAATCAATTGATAAATTACAGTCAAGAGATTCAAAGTACATCACTCCTAAATAGTATGCGTTATTGTGAACCTTACCAGTAAAGACCAAGCAGTATCATGTAAAGCATGGTGTACGCAATCGTTACGATGATGGGGACAATCAGTTTTTTGAGTACTGGCGTGTAGCGCTCAAGTTCTAAAATTTGTTGCGAATGCAAGGCGACAACCGATGGTGGAATAAAGTCGCCCACTCCAGTTAAAAGCGATAAAGCTGATGCCACAATAATCGGATTTAAGAATAACAGCACGATGACATAGGGTCCGCCAAATACTGACGCTGAGCCAAAGGGCGATAGCGCGCCAAAGAGCGGAATTAGTGTCATCGAACCTAAGTAAAGGAAAATTGGATGATTTCCTAACGTAATTTGACCCAAGCTCATAATGTTATAGACGACATAACCTCTTGCGCCCGTTAAGGTCAACGCTTGAATGAACATGCCAACCCCAAACAAGATACCCATGACGGGTAAAGCGCTATAGACAGCTTGTTTAGATGTTTTCATAAAGTTAAAACGTTTGCCGACAACTAAAGCCAATACGGCTGGCATTAAAAATACAAGTGGCAAACCAAGCGGCGGTAACCAAGTCGGAAAGACATTGATGATCACCATTAGGACAATCAAGATAATGAACGGTAAATAAACAAGTGGCGTCACTTCATCTTTAATCGTAAAAGACACCTTCTCTTTAATGCGCTCAATGTCAATGTTTTTAACATGACGTCGACCGAGAAATAAGACCGAAAAGATCGCCAAAGGCACTGTCAAAATCAAAAGGGGTAATGTAAACCCGATATAAGGCATATCGACAATATCCGCAATAATCATGACAGGTAAGTTAATCGGTGGGGCAATCATACCGAAAATCGAGCCTGAAACAATGATGGCTGCGGTCTCTCGTTTCGGTACGCCCATCGCTAAAAGCGTTGGCACGACCAACGCGCCAGCACTGACAATCGATGTGACCGATGATCCTGTAATCATCGCTGGAAACATCAGCAACAACATAAAAATAATCAACAAAATCGTCGGCCGCTTGTGAAAGGCTTCAAGTACCATGACATTGAACGCTTCTAATGCGCCTGCAGCCGCAATGAACTTCATAAATAGCATCGCCGCCGCAATGGTAATAACCGGTTCAATATAACCAAATGACCCATCCACAAGATGGCGCGGTATGTGAATAAACTGATACGGGTGGGCCACACTAAAGGCAATAATCCCCGCTAAAGCAGACAACATCATCGCCAAACCAATCGGCAACTTAAACTTCGCAGCTGTCAGCCAAAAGACCCCTAAAATAATGAGTAGATACAACAATTCAATATCCATAGCCAACTCCTAGTCAAAAGTATTTTGTCTTTAAATCAGAAAAAATCATGTCTCAATATATGAAACAGTTTAACGTTATTATACATGAACAGTACCTATTTTGTCACCCAATCCGTTGATTGAAAGTCATTTTCATGACTTGATGAGCGCCTTTAATTATAAAAAACACGTCTTGCTTGAATGGGTTTAATCCGCCAAACAGATCGTGTTTTTTATACTATTACTGAAACACTTGAATCGATTGAATGGTGAAGGTTTGCGGGAAATCTTCTGGCACGACGCGTCCCCCTAGATTGCCACCAATCGCCATGTTCATAATCAAGTAGAAAGGATGGTCAAAAGGCCAGCCTGCTTGATCTGTTGTGCGGCTTTGACCGCCCTTTTCATGGCGTGCCATCACCGCCCCATCAAGCAAGTAGGTAATGGCATCGGCTTCCCAAATCAAGGAATAGGTATGGAAAGCATCTAGGATATCAGGTCGTTCATAGGTCGCATAGTAGTAATCTTTTTGCGTATGGTTATAACGTTCAGTGTGCAAACAACAATACACTAAACCAGGACGATTGCCGACATGTTCCATCAAATCGATTTCACCACTTTTTGGCCACCTGCCATACCGTTGATCATCGCTCATCAACCAAAGCGCAACCCACGTGCCTCGGCCCCTTGGGATACGAGCTACCACATCAATGCGTCCTTCTTTAAAAGCGAAGCGTCCTTTCGTATTGAGTCGCGCGCTGCGATAGACGCCTTCTTTGTAGGTCGCGCGAATATGTAATCCGTTTTGATCTAACTTTAAATGTTCGGCATCGTTGACGTAATGTTGTTGTTCTTTATTGGCCCATTTTTCACCGACTTCAACGTTCCAATCGGCATCGAGCG
>SKGI01000056.1 GCA_007117555.1 Candidatus Izemoplasma sp.
ACTATTCCTTAACGGAAGAAGATGTGTTAGTGCGAAACATGATCCTCATCAATGGCCGTCGTGATGATTTGATTCTTGATCGAATGTTCAGCGCTCAGTATGACTTTAAACGAAGTGCGTTTAAATTACTTAAACTCGATGGGGCATGGTTGCGCGAACGCCATACTAATCAGATGCCATTGACATATGGTGTATTTAAAATCGATAGTAAAAAAGGTGTCTCATCAAGCGACCATAATCCTTTTTTTGCCTTGCAAGAAACCGAGGCAAGCGAACGGTTTGGCGATACGTATGGTTTTAACTTAATTTACTCGGGTTCGTTTGAAGCACTCATCGAAGTTTCACCACACGATTTAACTCGGGTCGTTCATGGCATCAATAGTTTTGATTTCAAATGGCGACTTAAACCTAATGAACGTTTTATCACACCCGAATCGATTAGCACATACAGTCCTCATGGTTTAGCGGGGATGCGAGACAACTTGCACCGTTTTACCAACCAGCGCATTATTAAAGATTCGCGAGAACGCCCCATTTTATATAATAATTGGGAAGCGACCTATTTTGCGTTTAATACACGAAAAATATTAAAGCTTGCTCGAGCGGCTAAACGACTTGGGGCAGAATGTTTTTGTCTTGATGATGGTTGGTTTGGTGCTAGGGATGATGACAGCCGCTCACTTGGTGATTGGACTGAACATCCTAAAAAACTTAAACATGGGCTCCCAAAACTGGCAAGAAAAATTAATCGCATCGGCTTAAAGTTCGGTCTTTGGGTTGAACCCGAGATGGTCAATGAAGACAGTGATTTATATCGTAAACATCCTGAATGGGCGATTCGTCATCCTGCATCAGAACCTGCACGTGGACGGCGTCAATTGATGCTCGATTTAAGTAATGATGCGGTCATCGATTATTTATACGATACGTTATCGGCATTGTTTGAGCGTGTAGGTGTTGATTATGTAAAATGGGATATGAACCGTAATTTGAGTGATGTCTATAGTCAAACACGCCCTGCAGTAGAACAAGGAAAGCTGGCCCACTTATATGTTCTTGGACTGTATCGATTATTAGGGCGTCTTAAGTCTCGTTTTCCTAAGTTATTGTTTGAGTCATGTGCGAGTGGTGGAAATCGCTTTGATCTTGGTTTGCACTATTACATGTCTCAGGCGTGGACGTCAGACAATACCGATGCGTATGCCCGTCTTACGATTCAGAGGGGCACAGCTTTAGCGTATCCACTTTCTTGTATCTCAAACCATATCAACGATGATGTAGCACACCAAACACTTCGCCAAGTGCCACTAGAAAGTCGTTACAATGTTGCGGCCTTTGGTGTGTTAGGTCTTGAACTTGATACGACCGCGTTGAGTCTTTTTCAAAAACGGGTCATTCGAGATCAGCTCAAACATTACAAGGTGTACCGAAAACTATTTCAACAAGGCCGTCTTTATGATTTGAGTGAAACGGATGCCGATCAGCGGTTGCTCGTCGTCAATGACACGTTAGATCAGGCGGTACTCGGTCTTTTTCAAGGGGTCCTTAAGCCGAATCCTTCTTATCAACACGTCCGTCTTGTCGGTTTAGATCCAGAAAAAACATATCGCATTACAGCACGCAAGCAAGCTGCGAATCTTAAAACCTTTGGCAACTTAATACGCCATGCTTTACCGATTCGCTTAAAAGCCCATGGGACTTTGTTTAATGCGCTTGCAGCGCGTTACCGTTTTTATGAACCCGATTACACCGTCACCGCGACGGGTGAGCATCTTATGGGTAAAGGCTTAAAACTTCCTTATCGGTTTACAGGAAGCGGGTATCATGAAGATTTACGTATTACCCCAGATTTTGGCTCAAAACTATACATGATAGAAGAGGTATCGCATGGATAAGGTTAGCAATAGTTCAAAGTTTATTTTCGCATTTGGCGGCTTAGGAAAAGATGCAATGTTCGCAATGAGCACGATTATGTTTTTTTATTTTGTCAATCTCATTGGCATGAGTGCCGCATTTATCGGCATCATGTTTATGGTCGTGCGCATATGGGATGCAGTGAATGATCCCGTCATGGGCGGGATTGTCAGTAACACCCATACAAGGATGGGCAAGTTTAGACCGTGGATTTTAATTGGGAGTGCTCTGAACGCCATTATTTTAGTGTTTGTGTTTCTCAATCCGAATTTGGCGCCTGATTCGATTCGGTTACTCGTGTATGTTACCGTGTTTTATACGTTATGGGGTATGACATATACATTGATGGACATTCCTTTTTGGTCCATGATTCCCGCCCTTTCACAATCACAACGAGAGAGGGAAAACATCACGGTGCTCACCCGTTTCTTTACGAGCATTGGTTTTTTTATCATTTCCGCAGCCTATCTTGATTTAGCAAAGTTTCTAGGTGGTGGTGAAACGACAAGTGACCAAATTACCGGCTTATTTTGGTTGAGTCTTATTGTTTCGGTTGTCTTTTTTCTTAGTGAACTGTTGTTGGTCTTAAAAGTACGCGAACGTGTCGTACCCAAATCGCAAGAGAAGATTACCATTAAAAAAATGATCAATCTCATCCGTAAAAATGATCAGCTATCGGTCGTGATGGTAGTCGTTTTGATTGCGAATTTTGTTTTGTATATTACGAGTAATATGGCCATTTTCTTCATCACTTACGATATCGGCAATCAAGGGTTGTTTTTCATATTTATCGGTTTAGGTGGCGTCTTACAAGTGGTCGGAGCTTTGTGTTTTCCTTTGATTCGAACGTTTTTGAAGCGCAAACAAATCTTCAATGCCTCGATTGCTTTGCAAGTTATTGGCTTTATATTGCTTTTACTTAATGCATTTATCTTAGATAATGTGATTGCGTTAGTGTTTGCGCTTGGCGCGCTGGTCTTTTTTGGTCAAGGCTTACAAATGGTTTTACAAACTGTTTTACTATCCGATACGGTGGAATATGGCGAGTATAAACTCGGTGAACGGACAGAAGGCTTAGCTTTTGCCGTGCAAACCTTCATTGTTAAACTCGCAATGGGCTTAAGTCTTGGTGTGACAGGGGTGGGGCTTGATTTATTTGGCTTTGTTTCTGAAATCGATGATATGCCCCAACCTCAAGCAGACTCGACAATCTATGCGATGCGGGTGCTCATGTTTGTCCTACCCGTTATTGGACTGTTAATTTCACTGTTCATCTTTAATAAGAAACATAACTTGAATGAAACACGGTATGCGGAGATTGTCACCATTTTGAAAGGAAGGGGTACATATGATCAAGAAGCCCTTGAACTTTAATTGGGTTTTCAAGTCTTCTGCGTCTAGTGATGATGTCTTAGGCTTTACAGGTCAAACCGTTGATCTGCCTCATAATGCCGTTGACTTGCCGCGGGATTATTTTGATGAGACAATGTATCAAGGCACTTACAGCTATCAAAAGACGTTTGATTTAGAAGCACTAAATAAATCGCAACGGGTCTTGATTGTTTTTGAAGGGGTCATGAGTTGTGCAAAAGTGTATATGAACGGTGCACTGATAGGTGAACACATCGGCGGTTATACCGCGTTTACTGTCGAAGCGACTGCGCATGTGCAAACTGGTG
>SKGI01000111.1 GCA_007117555.1 Candidatus Izemoplasma sp.
CTCGATTACGAGACCAGGGCGAATATATTTTGCTTTTGGTTTAGGGGTTATCACCTTTGTAATTCGACTCTTTGGCACGTTGCCAGAAGGGGTCGTCTTTGCCATTTTGATTATGAATATGTTCGTGCCCGCTTTAGATTATGCGCGGTGGTCGAATAGTCGCTTCACTGTGAGAAGCAGCTTAGTGTTTGGCGCTGTCGTTGCTCTCACTATTCTAAGTGTTATGGTAGGTGCTCATTATGTTGGATAAATTACGCATCGCCTTGGTGCTCTTAATCATCGGTGCCGTAAGTGGAACCTTGATTTGGGGAACGCATACACTGACCTATGACCGGATTCAAGAAAATCGGGCACGTGCAAGACTTGCGGTCTATGTGGAGATGTTTCCTGAACTGGATGTCCTCGACGGGATGTTGTTTGAAGAAGTCACGCAAGGCTTGGTACAACAAAAAATCACTATGCGTAATGCAGCGGGTGACTTGATTGGTTATGCTTTTTTAGGCTCTGATACGAATGCCTTTGGTTTTATCGATGTCGTCATCGGAATTGATCCAAGTGGTAAAATCATCGATGTCATCATTACCGATCACAGCAATACTGAAACGTATGTGCGCCCCTTGGTTGCGAACTATTTTGAAAACTTCCAAGGCCAAGATATTACGGACGTGAATTATGATGCAAACACGGGCGCTACGCAAACGTACACCAGTGTTCAACGGATTATTGAAGCTGCGAAGTTACTTGTGGCTGGTGATCCAGTACTGGAAGCGTATCAATCACTATTTACGACCGTTGAACGTTATGAAGCCGTGCAAACATTCTCAGCTGGCGATGCCGGCACGGTGGAAGAAGTGAGCCTTTATGATAATTCGGATGATTTAGTGGGCACTGTCTATACTGGCGTAATCACTTATGAAGATGAAACCTTTGAGATGGGCTTCGCCGTCAACGCAGATGAAACATTTGCAGGGATAATCTTCTTTGATGAAGCCGCACAAGAAGCGTTTGCCTCAGCTGTCGCTGCTTTTGATACCTTTAAAGATGTTGATTTAGAAGCTATTGATCTCGATACACTCGATGACGAAGCACGCATAAACGTCTTAAAAGATTTTGCATCGGGTCTGTTAAGAATTTTACTTCTTGATGATGAAGAACTAGCACGACTGCTTCAGTTTGACTTTAATGCTGCGCGGGCTGGTGAATCATCGGTACCTGAATCAGAGAGACTGCTTGAAACCTTTGCGATCTTCGATGAAGAGGATGCCTTCAGCTCACAAGTCTATATCGGTGAGACCGATGGGTATGGCTCTAATCCGATTGAAATGTGGATTGTAATCGCTGCAGATGGTACGATTAAAAACTATGCTATTGTCGACCACAATGAAACCGATGGTTTAGGCGACATCGCATTTGATGCTATGGAAATATTACTCGGTGAAGAAAATACCGATAATTATAATCAATCAGATGCTTATACCGGCGCCACAGTAACAGGTAATGCCGTGCGCGCATTCATCGACGATGCTTTAGCTGATTTCAATGAAAGGACGGGTGATTGATATGGCCGCAAACGTAGCGAAGAAAACGGCAAAGAAAACGCCAGGTCAATTGGCCAATTTCACGAAAGGCTTTATTAAAGAAAACCCAGTCTTCGTATTTTTGCTCGGTCTTTGTCCTGCTTTAGCCGTCACGAGTACCTTAGAAACAAGTCTTGGCATGGGACTGCTTGTCGTCTTTGTGTTGGTCCTAAGTAATATCGTTGTATCACTCATCAAAAACTTCATACCTAAAGAAGTCAAAATTCCTTCTTATATTGTCATCATCTCGACTTTTGTGACGATGGTCGGCTTGCTGACTGAAGCGTATGCTGAAAACTTATTTGAATCGCTTGGCATCTTTATTCCGCTCATTGTCGTCAACTGTCTCATCTTAGGCCGTGCGGAAAGCTTTGCATCTAAAAACAATGTGGTATCGAGTGCGATTGATGGTCTTGGGATGGCACTTGGGTTTACGTTTGCGCTCATGCTCATTGGCGTAAGTCGCGAGTTTCTCTCAACGGGCGCCATTGCATATGGCGAATACTTACCACTTGGAGTAAGCGGCTCGATATTCAACTTTGACACCCATTTATTTAATATGGCAGTCTTTGGAGGACCGGCTGGTGGGTTTATTGTCATCGGTGTTATTCTTGCAATCTTACAAGCCATTGATTTAAATAAGAAAAAGAAAGCAGAAATTGCTAGACAAAAAATGATTGAAGAAAAGAAACGTTTAGCGCTTGAACGCAAGCGTAAAAAAGAACTTGAAAGTGCAGGTGGTCAAGCATGACCTGGACCGTATTTTTCACCGCTATTTTTTCCGCAATGTTGATCAACAATGTTGTGTTACTTAGATTCTTAGGTGTGTGTCCCTTTCTAGGCGTCTCAAAGAAAACTGAGTCAGCCCTTGGGATGTCGATGGCCGTCACGTTTGTTATGGTTGTTGCAGCGGCTGTCACGTATCCACTTTATTATCTTGTCTTAAAGCCACTTGAGATTGAGTATGTGCAGACGATTGCCTTCATTTTAATCATCGCTTCGCTTGTTCAACTTGTCGAGATGTTTATTAAAAAGTTTTCTAAGAAATTGTACAAATCACTGGGGATTTATTTGCCGCTCATTACAACCAACTGTGCAATTCTTGGTATTGCGGTACAAAACATTACCGATAACTATGCAGATCTCTATGGCATCGGTCCTGGTTTTTTTGTCGCCGTTGTTACAGCGTTTGGGGCCGCACTTGGTTTTGGATTAGTTATGTTTTCCTTCTCAAGCATTCGGGAACGTCTCGATGCTGCAACGAACTTGCCTGAGTCATGGCGGGGTGTGCCTGTTTCACTGATCGTCGCAGGCATTATGGCTTTAGCGTTCTTAGGTCTTGGAGGGATTGTCTAATGTTACCAGGCATCTTGTTTGTGTGTGGTGCGGTCGGTCTTTATATGGTATCATTTGCTTTAAATAAGAAAACCGCTGCACCTGAAGGGTTATCGAAAATTGACGCACTTAAATGTGGCGCATGTCAAAATTTCGCCTGTACGATTAAACAGACTTTAGAAGAAGAGGAGGCGGTTTGATGTCAGCCATTATTACCCTCGGTGTCATGGGCGCTGTGTTAGGATTTGGTTTAGCCTATGCAGCCCAAATCCTCAAAGTTGAAGCGGATCCGCGCATTGCGGCTGTGAAAGATTTGTTGCCTGGTTATGAGTGTGGGGCTTGCGGTTTTCCTGGGTGTCTTGCTTTTGCAGAAGGCATCATTGAAAATGAAGTCGAGCGTCTAAGTGATTGTAAGCCAGGTAAAGATCAGCATTATAATGCCATCTTAGCTTATCTTAAAGACCATCCTAATAAGGACGGTTCACATATTAACGTTAAGAAATAAAGCAACCTCCCGGGCGACCGGGAGGTTTTTTACGGCATCATCATGAAAGCGTTATCAAGTTCGGTCCGCACCATCAAGCCGAAAAACCCCCCTTTTTAGTTGAATTTTGCCCCCTTGAATGGTATAATGACGTCGTATGTAAAATA
>SKGI01000028.1 GCA_007117555.1 Candidatus Izemoplasma sp.
TAAAAGAGAAGGAGATTTTGTTTTAAATGACAGGAACTGTTAAATGGTTTAATTCAGAAAAAGGTTATGGTTTCATCACTACGGATGAAGGGCAAGACATTTTTGTCCACTACAGCGCCATTAACTCCGAAGGCTTTAAAACGCTCAACGAAGGCGACGCTGTTGAATTCGAAGTGACCGAAGGCGATCGTGGTCCCCAAGCTTCAAACGTTGAAAAAATTGGGTGAATCTGACGCATAAAACAGGCTTCGGCCTGTTTTTTTTGTGCACGATTAGGTGTTTCTTACAAGTCACGCCAATATATGATACAATAAACTTGAAATTGATTGATACGGGTGATATCTATGAAAATTTACAATTCTTTAAGCAAAAAGATTGAAACATTCGAGCCGTTACACGAAAACATTGTTAATATGTATGTTTGTGGGCCGACGGTTTATAACTACATTCATATCGGCAATGCTCGACCGGTGATTTTTTTTGATGTTGTCCGACGGTACTTTGAACATATCGGTTATACAGTCCATTTTGTGTCTAACTTCACCGATGTCGACGACAAGATTATTGTCAAAGCGTTAGAAGACGAACAATCCGAGCGAGACGTTGCGGAGAAATTTATTAAAGCGTTTTATGAAGATGTCGCACGTTTAGGCAGCTCAACACGTTACCTAGCACCGCGTGTGACAGAATATATGTCGGCGATTATCGATTACATCGACCGACTTGTTCAAGCAGGGCATGCTTATGTTGTTGAGGGGGATGTTTACTTTCGCATCGCCCATGCGAAAGGCTATGGACAACTTTCTGGTCGCAAAACAGAAGAACTCGAAAGCGGTTCACGCATTGCAATCAATACCCGTAAAGAAGACCCTTTAGACTTTACACTTTGGAAAAAAACCGAGGTTGGTGTGACGTATCCATCTCCTTGGGGTGAGGGACGCCCTGGTTGGCACACAGAATGTGTGGCCATGATCGAGGATATTTTCGGTGGTGAAATTGACATTCATGGCGGCGGTGTCGATTTGAAGTTTCCCCATCACGAAAACGAAATGGCACAAAACGAAGCACTTCATAAGCGTTCGCTCGCCCGCTACTGGATGCACAATGGTCATTTAGATTTCGGCGACAAGAAAATGTCAAAGAGTGAAGGCAACGTCATTTTGGTAAAGGAATTGGGGCTTGATACGATGGGGTTTAGATTGTTTACTTTAGGCAATCATTACCGCAGCCCAATTACTTATACGGATGCAACGCTTGAACACTATGTCAATGAATGGAAAAAGATCAAGCGCGCCTATGCACAGTCATTTTATGCTTTGGATTTAGCGGAGTATCTTGATGAATCAGTCCAAAGTTTTGCGGAAGTCGATGCGATTAGCCGTCGCTTCATGGCCGCGATGGATGACGATTTTAATACCCCCAATGCCATGACCGAACTACAAAATTTAACCAAATATGCCAATCAATGTTTACGGGGTAAGCAAGATCTCGATGCCTTGCTTGCAGCCGTCCGTCTTTTTGAGACGTTTTTCGCTATTTTAGGACTCAATCCTGACGTTGAGAGAATGAGCAAAGCCACACGCAACATCTATCTTGCTTGGACCGATGCCCGTAAAAACAAGCAGTTTGAAAAAGCGGATCGTTTGCGTGAGCAACTCGTTGAGAAAGGAATTTTTGCATGAGTGAGCCGAGTGCTAGAGCCTTGGCCTATCTCGGTGATGCGGTGTATGAGCTGCGGGTGCGCCAGTATTTGATTGATAAAGGTCTTTCGCAAGCCGATCGACTCCATACTGAAGCGGTCAAGTTTACGAGCGCTGCCGGTCAGGCACGGGCGCTTTCTGTGATTGCCGAGCAGCTCACCCCTGAAGAGGCAAAGATTATGAAACGCGGCCGCAATGGCGGACTTTCGCGGAAGCCAAGAACAGAACCGCTACAAGTACATCATAATGCTTCGGCACTTGAGGCGTTGTTTGGGTATTGGTATCTAAAAGGCGATGGGGCACGAATGGATGCCGTGTTCACTAGCATCGTATCGTGCATCGATGCAGTTTAGTTCGTGTCATATTTTTTCAAGATTAGATTGAAGTACCTTATGATACACTCATAATAGGAGGCATGCCTGTATGTTGATTCACGGCAAAAACCCTGTCATTGAAGCCTTGCGGGCTGGCCGCAAGATTCATACGCTCTTCATCACTGAAACGTTTGACCGGCGTGTCTTGTCTGACTATGATACGTCTTCGATCCCAATTAAAGTACTCTCTAAACAAAAAATGTATGCGCAGTTTCCTAAAGGCCATCAAGGCCTTGCGGCAGACGTGGTGGATTACACGGGTCCAACATTAAAGACAGTGCTCGCAAAGCCAGGCCCCAAGTTATTTGTCATGCTTGACACGGTTGAAGACCCGCACAACTTAGGTGCTATCCTTCGCAATGCAGAAGCGTTTGGTGTCACGGCGGTTATCATTCCTAAACACCGCAGTGCGGCCGTCACGCCTACGGTTGTGAAAGTTTCAGCGGGTGCAATCGAGCACATCGATCTGATTACTGTAACCAATTTAAACCAGACAGTCCGCGTGCTTAAAGACCACGGTGTTTGGATTGTTGGGACCGATCTTGACACCGATCAAACACTTGAATCCATTCATCCAGAGACCGACCTTGCGGTTGTGTTTGGTAGTGAAGGCAAAGGGTTGTCACGTCTTCTTAAAAGTCATTGTGATTATCTCGTTCGTATTCCAATGTTAGGTCAAACAAACAGTCTCAATGTCAGCGTGGCATGTGGCATCGTGCTTTACGATATCGTTCGGAGAAGGTGACTTAGTTGAAACGTTATCCGCAACATAACGACTACGAAATTATCGGTCTCATTCAAGAGGGTGATACCGAAGCTGTGACGTTACTAGCGGATAAGTATACGCGCTTAATTGCAAAAAAAATTCATAAATTCAACTTAAGCTACATTTTTGATGATATGCATCAAGAAGGATTGATGATTTTATACAAATCAGCAGTGACCTTCAACCCAGCTTTTAACAAAACATTCACCCGTTATTTTGAAATGAATTATGAACGTTACCTCATCACGACCGTCACGCAGTTTCGTGTGCGCTCGGAGGTAGAATACTTACACAAACAAGACATTCACCAAAGTGTTCATAGCGTCAGTGAATGTTCTGTATATTTCCCACTTCACCTAAAGGAATTGAAAAAAGTTTTGACAGAGACGGAATATCATGTTTATATATTAAGGGAAGTCAAAAACGAGACAGTAGATAGGATTGCATCGCGATTAGCCGTGCCTATCAAGACTGTTTATAACGCCCTTCATCGAGCCAAGGCAAAGATCCACCGCCACTTTCAGGCATAATACCTTGACAAAAAGGGTTCTTTTTGATAGATTATATATTTGCAAGGTTGTGATGCAATGCGAAAAAAAGTTACCTTAATTTGTGAAATCTGTTTATCGCGTAATTACAGTGTCATGAAACACAAAGATGCGAAAGAACGATTAACTATTAAAAAATTCTGCAAACGTTGTGGGACACATACGACCCACAA
>SKGI01000098.1 GCA_007117555.1 Candidatus Izemoplasma sp.
CATACTCGCAGATAGTTTTTATGAGTGGCAAGCCACCACCAAAGGAAAACAGCCGATGCGGATCGCATTGTCTGAAAAACAGATGATGCCACTTGCTGGTTTATGGCGTACATTTCAATCTAAAACAGGTCAAAAAGTGCATACATGCACCATCATTACAGTACCTGCCAATGCGGCCATCAAACTGATTCATGACCGCATGCCGCTTATTTTAGATGATAATACAGTCCATGCTTGGTTACAACCGACCATTCAAGATAGCACGCAACTCGCCCCACTTATTCAATCGTATCCTGCTGAACAAGTCGAGATTACATCGGCCGATTTGTAAAATGCCATTCAAATGCTCTAATCAACTTCTAAGCACCTTTAAATCAGGTGCTTTTTCATTTGCAAAATCATCATTTAAAAAAAGCATCTAAATTTACTAGATGCTTAAACATTAAAGCGAAACAAGATAATGTCACCGTCTTGAACGGTATAACCTTTGCCCTCAGCACGAACAAGCCCTTTTTCTTTAGCTTGTGTCATCGAACCTGCTTGAAGTAACGCATTAACATGCACGGTTTCAGCGCGGATAAAGCCGCGTGCGAAATCACTGTGGATAATGCCGGCACATTCTGCGGCGGACATGCCTTTACGAAAAGTCCAAGCTCTAGCTTCTTGCGGCCCTGCAGTGAAAAAGGTTTGATAGCCGATTTGGGTATACGCTTTAGCTATCAACGTATCAAGACCACTTTCAGTCAAACCATAAGCACTTAAGTACTCCGTTTTGTCACTTGGCTCGAGTGTCGCCAACTCAGCTTCAATTTGTGCACTGATGATAACGGCTTCTTGATTTTGTGCTTGCGCGTGGGCAACAACTGCTTGGGCAAGTGGACCGGGATTATGCGACAGCCAAGCATTTTCAGATACGTTGGCTACATAAATTATCGGTTTGGCGGTGATGAACCCATAACCGCGGATGAGACGCTGTTCTGTTTCGTTTAAAGCTAAGGCGCGAATCGGTTTACCAGCTTGAAGCGCTTGTTCAATACGCTTCAAAATTTCGAGTTCTTGATTCAACATAAGATCGGCTTTAAGCTGAACTTGTTTAGCTAGTTTTGGCAAACGTTTTTCAACGATATCATAGTCAGCAACCGTCAGTTCGAACTCGACGGTTTCGATGTCACGCAAAGGATTCAGTGAACCGTCAACATGCACCACATCATCTTCTTCAAAACAGCGGATGACGTGTAAGAGCGCATCGACTTCGCGAATGTGCGAAAGAAACTGGTTACCAAGCCCTTCACCACGACTCGCACCGCGTACTAACCCAGCGATATCGGTAAATTCAAAAGTGGTAGGCACAATCTTTTTAGGATGAACGAGTTCTGCAATGTGCTGCAAACGCGGATCTGGCACGAGCACATTGGCTACATTAGGTTGAATGGTCGCAAACGGATAGTTTGCGGCGAGCGCACCTGCTTTTGTTAAGGCGTTAAATAAAGTGGACTTCCCAATATTTGGCAATCCGATAATGCCGGCAGTCATGGCCATGCGACATCATTCCTTCCTAGTGTGAGTGGTTATGCATGCAAACCTTTATCATTATACACGAAATCACCCATTTACCAAGAAGAAAACGCTTGAATAAGTGATTATTTTATTTCGCTATCTTTAGAGGTGACTTCGCCGTATACCATTTGAGCAATGTGTTTGGCAAATGCATGGGAACTACCTTGGTGTTCGATGGTCAAAATCCCCCCGAAGTGATCTTTATTTATGACGATGAGCTGATCGTGTAGCTTGATGTTACGTTGACTTAAATAAGCAAGGAGCGGCTTGTAATCTTGAACACGTAATATTTTGAAACAGTCACCGACATGGGTTTCATACAAAGAGCGGGAAGCTGGGCGGGCGACGTTGCCATCGGCATCAGGAATAGGATTGCCATGATTGCATACAGCCGGGCGACCTAAATAATCATACAGCCGTTCAAGTACGGTTTCACTCGTAGCATGTTCTAACATTTCCGCTTCGTCGTGCAAGGCGCTCCATTCAAGGCCAAGTCGTTCTGAAAGAAAGACTTCCCAAAGACGATGAGCGCGAATCATCCGCAACGCTTCACGGCGACCAGAGTCCGTTAAACGAACGCCTTTGTAAGGCTTGAACTCCACGAGTTCTTTTTGGTGAAGTTTGTTCACCATTTCAGTAACACTTTGAACCGAGTAGCCAAACTGTTCGGCCAGTTCAGCAGTACGAATAAATGATTGATCAGAAATCACGGCCATTTCATAGATCATTTTCACATAATCTTCTTCTGCTTTGTTCATCGGTTTTCACGCCCTTCTGATAAACTTGCATCGTGATCGAGTTGCTCAATGTAGCGTCGTCCTAAATCGGTTAAAACGAGACGCTGACTTTTAATGGCGATATAGTTTTGGTTCATAGCTTTTTCAAGATATTTCCGATAAACAGACCGACGCCACTGTAAATGCGATGCGGTCTGCTCAAGATCAAGTTCTTCAGCCGCTTCCGGTGTGTGTTCATGGTTAGCGATGTGGCGAATGAGCGTGGCAATCGCTAGCATGTTTCTTTGGCGATGCCTCCGCCAGGCTTGACCAAGCAAGCCCTTTTTAGGTGCGATGATCATGATAATCAAAAAGGTGAATAAAGTCACGGTAGCCATTGAACCAGATATTGTTAAATCAAGAAAGGTGCCTAAAAAATAGCCGGTCACAGTATTTAATAAGGCAATCAGCTGCGTCACGATGAGTGTTTGGGTAAGCGTTTTTGTGATGAGCAGCGCTGTGACAGGGGGTCCAATCATTAAAGCAATGACTAAAATGGCGCCCACGGCATTAAATGCAGCCACCGCGGTCAGTGAGACCAGTGTCATTAATAAATAGTGAAAGAACACAGGCGCAATACCAAGAACGCTTGCGAGTGCAGGATCAAAACTCGTGATTTTCAACTCTTTAAAGAACAGCGTTACAAACGAAAGACTCAATAACCAAGTGAAGCCCATGATAATGAGCGCGCGTGGTCCTAAATCAAAGCCTAAAATACGAAAACGCTCAAAAATGGTGAACTCAATTTTTCCGAGTAACACCATATCGATGTCGAGATGGACATTGCGGAAACGCAGGGTGATAATTAACACAGCCAAGCTGAACAAAAAAGTAAACACAACGCCGATGGCTGCATCTTCTTTAAGCCGTTGACTTTTATGAAGCACTTCAACACCATAAGCTGTCAACACGCCCATCAAAGTCGCCCCAATTAACAAAAGTGGTGATGTGAGACTGCCTACCAACATGAAGGAAACTACGATACCGAGTAAAATCGTATGGGAAATCGCATCGGTCATCATCGACATTTTACGCAAGACAAGAAACACACCAATCAGCGAGGTGGCTAGCCCAGTCATCATGGCAACCGCCAATATTTCTATATTCATGAGCGGTTCTCTCCCATCAATTTCTGGACACGTGCTGTGCCTTGCTTAGTCATAACAAGCACACCTGACTTATAAGTCAAATCACCTGTTTTGACATAGTCTGCATAGACACGATG